>NZ_JBEPAK010000052.1:0-32795 GCF_040298565.1 Kitasatospora sp. NPDC001539
GCGACGTCCGGGCGGGCCTGCGGGTGTTCCTCCGGGGCCCTCGCGAGCCCCCCATCCGACCTCGCGTCAGAAGCCGAGCTTGCGCAGCTGCTTGGGGTCGCGCTGCCAGTCCTTGGCCACCTTGACGTGCAGGTCCAGGTAGACGGGCGTGCCGAGCAGCGCCTCGATGTGCTTGCGGGCGGTGCTGCCGACGTGCTTGAGCCGGGCGCCCTTGGCGCCGATGACGATCGCCTTCTGGCTCTGCCGCTCGATGTAGACGTTGGCGTGGATGTCCAGCAGCGGGCGGTCCGCCGGGCGGCCCTCGCGCGGCAGCATCTCCTCGACCACGACGGCCAGTGAGTGCGGGAGTTCGTCCCGCACGCCCTCCAGCGCGGCCTCGCGGATCAGCTCGGCCACCATGATCTGCTCGGGCTCGTCGGTGAGGTCGCCCTCCGGGTAGAGCTGGCCGCCCTCCGGCAGCAGCTTGGTGAGCAGGTCGGCGGCCAGCTCGACCTGCTTGTCACCGACCGCCGAGACCGGGATGATCTCGGCCCACTCGAAGCCCAGCTCGACGCCGAGCTGCTGGACCGCGATGAGCTGCTCGGCCAGGCGCTTGGAGTCGACCAGGTCGGTCTTGGTGACGATGGCGACCTTCGGGGTCTTCTTGATCCCGGCGATCTCCTTGGCGATGAACTTGTCGCCGGGGCCGATCTTCTGGTCGGCGGGCAGGCAGAAGCCGATCACGTCGACCTCGGCCCAGGTGGTGCGCACCAGGTCGTTGAGGCGCTCGCCGAGCAGGGTGCGCGGCTTGTGCAGGCCGGGGGTGTCGACCAGCACGAGCTGGGCGTCCGGGCGGTGCACGATGCCGCGCACGGTGTGCCGGGTGGTCTGCGGGCGGTCGGAGGTGATCGCGACCTTCGTCCCCACCAGGGCGTTGGTCAGGGTCGACTTGCCCGCGTTGGGGCGGCCGACGAAGCACGCGAACCCGGAGCGGTACGAGGAGGAAGGGGCATTCATGGGCTCCATTCTCCCTGATCACCGGAGCGGCGCCGTCCGGGCCCGGTGCGCACCGGCCGCTCAGCCCCGGTCACCGCCGCGCCCGGTCAGCGAGAACACCACCAGCAGCACCAGGAAGCCGATCGAACCCCAGAGCCAGGCGGGGGAGCCGGTCTCCTGCCACTTGCCCATCCCCATCACGAACAGCAGCAGTCCGGCGACGAACGCCAACGCCCCCATGCCCCAGCCCTCTCACCGGAATGCCCTCCCCCGGTGAGATTATCGGCTGAACACATGGGGATGTCGCCCACAGTGCGGCCGACGGTCGCCGCAGCACGCCCCCGCGGGCCCGAGGAGGACTCAGCGGGCCTCGACCGACACCCGCAGCACGCCGTCCGGGCCGGCCAGCAGCACCGGCGTCCCGGCCCCGCCGAGGTCCCGCACCGCGGCCAGGTCGGCCTCGGCCGGCTGCTCGGCCTCGCTCACCACGGCGGCCGCCTCCAGCGACTTCGCGCCGCTGGCCACCGCCATCGCCACCGCCGTCTGCAGGGCGCTCAGCCGCAGCGACTCCAGCGCGACCGTCCCGGCCACGTAGGTGCGGCCGGTCTCGTCACGCACCGCGGCCCCCTCGGGGACGCCGTTGCGGGCGCGGGCCGAGCGGGCCAGGGTGATGATCTTCTTGTCCTCGGGGTCGAGCTCGACGATGTCACTCATGCCGCCGAGCATAGGCACCCGCTCCGGCTCAGTGGCCGACCGGGTGGGTCCGCCCGCGGTTGGGGTTGATGACCTTGACGAAGGTCTTCGGACCGGAGGGCAGCGGCTCCTCGCGCTCGATCCGCCGGCGCCAGAACGGGTTGTCGTGCGGCAGGTGGCCGCTCACCCGGCCGTACATGCCGAAGGTCGTCACGATGATCCCGAAGATGAAGGCGAACAGCACGTTCGACATCCGGAAGTTGAGGATGTTGGCGTCCGGCCGCCCGAGCACCGTCAGTCCGTAGAAGCCGGAGAGGACGAACAGCAGGCCGACCACCATGTTGAGGTTGGACGCGAAGTTCCCGCCGATCACGGCCCCGAGCAGCAGGATCGCACCCGCCACGATGGACAGGATGGCCAGCGCCCCGTTGGTCGACAACCCGGCGACCCGGTCGGCGCCGGTGTCCAGGAACCCGGGGTGGTCGGCCAGCCCCAGGCTTCCGAACACGATCAGGAAGACTCCCCCCAGTGCCGCCCCGACCCGCCACACCAGCGCGAGTCGGCGATCGACGGTCGGCAGTCCGTCTTGCAGCTTCATGGTGACCTCCAGAGCTCGGCGAGGGTCCCCCGCGCCGGACGAGTTGCCCGCGTCAGCTGTACGGATGGCTCCCCTGCATGTGCGGCACCTCGTGCATGTAGAGCGAGCCGCACTGCTGGCAGCAGCGCAGCCCGGTGCCCCAGTCCTGCTCGGGCCGCGTCTCGGCGTCGTCGGGCATGGTGCGGCCGCAGAGCGCCGTCGCCGGGTCCTCGTCCCGCACCACGTGCCAGACCCTGGCCCCGCCGACCGCCCCCTGCGGGCCGTACTCCGCCCGAAGTTTGTGCGTCATGCCCTCCATGGTCGCCCCGCCGCCGCCGGGCCGCTACTCGCCGGGCGGCGCGCGCTACTCGCCGACCGGCTCCGCGGTCTCCGCCGTCTTGCGCACCGGCGAGGCGACCATCGATCCGATCCGGTTGCGCCGCCCGGCCGAGGACTCCGCGGTCAGCAGGATGCCGGTCAGACCGGTGTCCTCGGTGTCGGGCAGCGGGATCTCGCAGGAGGAACCGGGGATCGGCACCCGGCCGAGGTGCTTGGCCAGCAGGCCGCCGACGGTCTCGACGTCCTCGTCCTCCAGCTCGATGCCGAACAGCTCGCCCAGGTCCTCCACCAGGAGGCGGGCGGTGATCCGGTACGAGCCGTCACCGAGGTCCTCGATCGGCGCGATCTCCCGGTCGTACTCGTCGGTGATCTCGCCGACGATCTCCTCCAGGATGTCCTCGATGGTGACCAGGCCGGCCGTGCCGCCGTACTCGTCGATCACGATCGCGACGTGCGAGCGGCGCTGCTGCATCTCGCGCAGCAGGTCGCCGGCCGGCTTGGAGTCCGGCACGAAGACGGCCGGGCGCATCACCGCGCCGACCTCCTCGGCCTCCGCCTCCCGGTTGATGTGGGTGCGGCGCACCAGGTCCTTGAGGTAGACGATGCCCACCACGTCGTCCTCGTTGTCGCCGACCACCGGGATCCGCGAGAAACCCGAGCGCAGCGCCAGGGTGAGCGCCTGCCGGACGGTCTTGTGCCGCTCGATCATCACCAGGTCGGTGCGGGGCACCATCACCTCGCGCACGATGGTGTCGCCCAGCTCGAAGACGGAGTGCACCATCCGGCGCTCCTCGTCCTCGATCAGGTCGTCCTTCTCGGCGAGGTCGACCAGGGCCCGCAGCTCCGCCTCCGAGGCGAACGGCCCCTCGCGGTAGCCCTTGCCCGGGGTCAGGGCGTTGCCCAGCAGGATCAGCAGCCGCGGGATCGGGCCGAGCACCGCGGCCAGCGGCAGCAGCACGAAGGAGGCCGCGGTCGTGGTGGAGATCGGGTGCTGGCGCCCGATCGTGCGCGGCGAGACGCCCACCGCGACGAACGACACCAGCACCATCACGCCGAACGACAGCAGCACGGCCTGCCAGGTCGGGTGGATGTTGCGCACGCTCACCGCGGTGACCAGGACGGCCGCCGCCATCTCGCTGGCCACCCGGATCAGGGTCGCCAGGTTGAGGTAGCGGATCGGGTCGGAGGCGACGGTCAGCAGCCGCGCGGAGCCGCGCCGGCCGTTGCGCACCGCCTCCTCCGCCCGGAACCGGGAGACCCGGGAGATGCCCGCCTCGGCGCACGCGGCCAGCCAGCCCAGCACGACCAGGGCCACGGCGCCGAGGATGAAGCTCGTACTCTCACCACTCACAGGGGTTCGGGCTCCGTGCTCAGTGGGTGGTGGGGGCCGGGGAGAGGCCGCCGAGGCCGCGAGTCGCCCGCCAGTCGTCCAGGATGCGCTTCTGGAGGGCGAACATCTCCTCCTCTTCCTCCGGCTCCTCGTGGTCGTAGCCGAGGACGTGCAGCACGCCGTGGACGGTCAGCAGCTGCAGCTCCTCGTCCATCGAGTGCTTGGAGGGGGCCGCCTTGCCCTGCTGCTCGGCGACCTCGGGGCACAGCACGATGTCGCCGAGCAGGCCCTGCGGCAGCTCGTCGCCCTCCTTGCCGGGACGCAGCTCGTCCATCGGGAACGACATCACGTCGGTCGGACCGGGCAGGTCCATCCACTGGATGTGCAGCTCCTCCATCGCCGCACTGTCCACCAGGATCACGGACAGTTCGGACTGCGGGTGGATCCGCATCTTGTCCAGGGCGAAGCGGGCGACGTCGAGGATGGCTTCCTCATCGGCGTCCCAACCGGACTCGTTGGCGATGTCGATCGACATGACGGGCTGTGTGCTCAGCTTTCGGTGCGATGGGACTGTCGGGGGGCGCGGGCTGCTGTCGTCTTGCCGACGCGCCGCTGCGCGGGCTTGCGGCCGGCCGGGGCCTGCTCGGCCTCCTGCCGGGCGTCCCAGCGCTCGTACGCGTCCACGATCCGGCCGACCAGCTTGTGGCGGACCACGTCGGTGCTGGTGAGGACGGAGAAGTGGATGTCCGGCACGTCGGCCAGGATCTCCTGGACGACCTTGAGACCGCTCCTGGTGCCGCCCGGGAGGTCGATCTGGCTGGTGTCGCCGGTGACCACCACCCGGGAGTTGAACCCGAGGCGGGTGAGGAACATCTTCATCTGCTCGGGCGAGGTGTTCTGGGCCTCGTCCAGGATGATGAAGGCGTCGTTGAGGGTGCGGCCGCGCATGTACGCGAGCGGGGCGACCTCGATGGTGCCGGCCGCCATCAGGCGCGGGATGGAGTCCGGGTCCATCATGTCGTGCAGCGCGTCGTACAGCGGGCGCAGGTACGGGTCGATCTTCTCGTAGAGGGTGCCGGGCAGGAAGCCCAGCCGCTCCCCCGCCTCGACCGCCGGGCGGGTCAGGATGATCCGGTTGACCTCCTTGGCCTGCAGCGCCTGGACGGCCTTGGCCATCGCCAGGTAGGTCTTGCCGGTGCCGGCCGGGCCGAGGCCGAAGACGATCGTGTGCTTGTCGATCGCGTCGACGTAGCGCTGCTGGTTGAGGGTCTTGGGGCGGATCGTGCGGCCCCGGTTGGACAGGATGTTCGCGGTGAACACCTCGGACGGCGCCGGGCCGTCCGGGTCCTCCTCGCGAAGCATGGCGATGGAGCGCTCCACGGCGTCCTCCGTCAGGGGCTGGCCGGTGCGCAGCACCAGCATCATCTCGTTGAAGAGCTTCTGCACGAGGGCGACCTCGGCCCGCCCACCGGTGGCGGTCACCTCGTTGCCGCGCACGTGGATGTCGGCGTCGGGGAAGCCCCGTTCGATCACCCGCAGCAGCGAGTCCGCCGTCCCGAGCAGGGTGACCATCGGGTGCTTCTCGGGGATGACGATCCGGGCGCTCACGCGGCCGTCCTCGGCCGGTTCGGGGCGCGACTGTCCGTCGGTACGGGTCTGCGATGTGTCACTCATAGGTCGGCGCTGGGGCCTGCCTCATCCCATCCGTGGTGTCGTGTGCCGCTCGGTCTCCGGGGCACCAGGGTACGCCGCGAGCGTGATCGCTGCGGCGGGCGGCGGGGCCGCACCCGCACGATGCTGCGGCAGATCGGGGAAGGACGCGAACCCTTTTCGTCCGGGACGGACGCGGCCGCTGCGCCCCGCACGGGCGCGGCCGCCGGGCCCGCGCGCCGTTCACGGGTGACGGCGGGCCGGAACGGGCACCCGGGCGAGGTCGGCGGCGAGCACCAGTTCCCCGTCGAAGTGCTTGCGGGCGTCGGCCAGGTGCTGGCCGAGGTCCGGGTAGCGCTGGGAGAAGTGGGTCAGCACCAGGGTGCGCACCCCCGCCTCGGCGGCGACCTTGGCGGCCTGGCCCGCGGTGAGGTGCCCGTGCTCCTCGGCGAGGCGGGCGTCGGCGTCCGTGAAGGTGGCCTCGACCACCAGCAGGTCGGCGCCCTCGGCGAGCCGGTGCACGCCCTCGCAGAGCCGGGTGTCCATCACGAAGGCGAACCGCTGGCCCGGCCGGGGCTCGCTGACCTCGTCCAGGGTGACCCGCCGGCCGTCCGCCTCGATCGCGCCCTCGTGCTGCAGCCGGCCCACCGCCGGGCCGAAGATCCCCAGTTCGGCGAGGCGCTCCGGAACCAGGCGGCGGCCGTCCGGCTCGGCCAGCCGGTAGCCGAAGGACTCCACCGGGTGGTCCAGCCGGACGGCGTCCAGCGCGAAGCGGGCCCCGGGGGCGGGCAGCGGGCCCGGCTCGTCGATCGGCCGGGGGCGCAGCACCGCCGTCTCGTGGTAGGCGGTGGCGTGCCGCAGCCGCTCGAAGTACACCTCCCCGGAGGCCGGGAAGTAGACGTCCACCGGGTGCGGGACGCGGTCGAGGTTGATCCGCTGGATCACCCCGGCGAGGCCCAGGCAGTGGTCGCCGTGGAAGTGGGTCACGGCGATCCGGGTGATCTGGGTGGCCGAGACCCCGGCGTGCAGCATCTGCCGCTGGGTGCCCTCGCCGGGGTCGAACAGCAGGCCCTCGCCGTCCCAGCGGAGCAGGTAGCCGTTGTGGTTGCGGTGCCGGGTGGGCACCTGGCTGGCGGTGCCGAGGACGACGAGTTCGCGCTGGGACACGTAGGTCAGACCATGCTCTCGGTCATGCGGGTGCCGCCCAGCACGTGGACGTGGGCGTGGAAGACGGTCTGCCCGGCGCCGGCCCCGGTGTTGAAGATCAGCCGGTAGTCCTCGATGCCCTCGTCCCGGGCCACCGCGCCCGCCTCGGCGAGCAGTTCGCCGACGGTCTGCGGCTCGGCGGCGGCCAGGGCGGCGGCGTTCGGGTAGTGGGCGTGCGGGATGACAAGGACGTGCACGGGGGCCTTGGGGGCGATGTCGCGGAAGGCGAGGGTGCGCTCCGTCTTGCGCACCACGGTCGCCGGGATCTCGCCCGCCACGATCTTGCAGAACAGGCAGTCGGGCTGCGGCTCGCCGGCCATCGGCTTCTCCTCGGGTTGGTCGTGGATCACGTCGCGTCGGGTCGTGGATCACGGCCTCACGGGCCGTACGGGCGCAGCCTAGCCGAGCGGCGCGACCGCCCGCCGGTACTCCCGCAGGTGCTTCCGGCGCACCGAGCGCATGCCGACGACGTCCCCCTCGGACACCTCGAAGTCCTCCGACAGGAACATCACCGCCAGGTAGACGAAGCCCAGCAGCCAGCGCCGGGTGAGCCGCCAGGTGTTCGGGCGCATGACGCCCTTGCGGCGCACCACCCGCATCGCCAGGATCCCCTTGCCCACGCTGAACCCGGTGAGCCGGGTGAGCACCACCTGGTTGAGGAACGAGGCGAGCAGGCCGGCGACCAGCAGCGTCACGAAGTACGGCACCACCGGGCCGCTGCCGTGCCGGACGGCGTGGCCGGCCGCGTGCGCGACCGGCTTCGGGCGGCCCGCCGCGTCCACGGCCCTGGCGGCGGCGAAGCCGAGGCCCACGGCGAGGACGAAGTCGAGCACGGTCGCCAGGAAGCGCCGCCCGCCGCCGGCCTCCTTCGGGCACGGCGGCAGCACGGTCGGCGGGTGCGGGTAGGGCTGCTGGCCGTACGGCTGCGGCGGCTGCCCGTACGGCCGCGGCGGCTGCTGTTGCCCGTACGGCTGGGCGTAGGGCCCCCGGGCGTACGGGTCGGGCCCGTGGCCGTACCGCTGCGACAGCGGCTGCGGCGGCTGCGCGCAGCCGTTCTGCGGGTACTGCGGCGGCGGATGACCCTGTGCCATGTGCTCCCCCGTGAGCTGTCCGTCAGGACCGTGATCACGCCATCGACACGACCGTGATCAAGAACAGCCCCGCATCCTACCCACGCCCGGAGCGGCCGCCGGCCCCGCGGACCCCGCTCCGGGCCGCCCCCGGCTACGCCCAGGGCAGCGGCGGCGTGCGGGCCGGGGTCCGCTCCAGGGCCGCCAGGGCGATCCGCACCGCCTCGGCCAGCTGGGGGTCCTCGCCGGCCGCCCAGTGGTGCGGGGCGAACGGCACCTCGACGTCCGGGTCGACGCCGCGGTTCTCCAGGCCCCAGCCGTAGTTCTCCAGCCAGAACGCGTACTTGGGCTGGGTGACCAGCGTGCCGTCGACCAGCCGGTAGCGGCTGTCGATGCCGATCACCCCGCCCCAGGTGCGGGTGCCGACCACCGGGCCGATCCCGAGCGCCTGGATGGCGGCGTTGACGACGTCGCCGTCCGAGCCGGAGAGCTCGTTGGCGATCGCGACCACCGGCCCGCGCGGGGCGTCCATCGGGTACGGCACCGGGCTGGCGGTGTCCCGGATGACGTCCCAGCCGACGATCCGGCGGGCCAGCTTCTCGATCACCAGCTGCGAGGTGTGGCCGCCGCGGTTGTCCCGGACGTCGACGATCACGCCCTCCCGGGTCATCTCGGTGCTCAGGTCCCGGTGCAGCTGCGCCCAGCCTGCCGTCTGCATGTCCGGGATGTGCAGGTAGCCGAGCCGGCCGCCGGACAGCTCCCGCGTCGCGGCCCGCCGCCCGGCGACCCAGTCGTGGTAGCGCAGCGCCGCCTCGTCGGCGAGCGGGACGACCACCGGGTGGCGCCGGTCGGTGCCGTCCTTGCCGGCCACGGTCAGCTCCACCGGCTGCCCGGCGGTGCCGGCCAGCAGCGGCGCCGGGCCGGTGACCGGGTCCACCGGGCGGCCGTCGACGGCCAGCACCGCGTCGCCCGGGCGGATCGCCGCGCCGGGTGCGGCCAGCGGCGAGCGGGCCCGCGGGTCGGAGGACTCGCCCGGCAGGATGCGGGCGATCCGCCAGTGCTCGCCGTCCTTCACCAGGTCCGCGCCCAGCAGGCCCTGGCGGCGCGCGGGCTCGGTGTAGCGGCCGTTCGGGATCACGTAGGCGTGCGAGGTGCCGAGTTCGCCGTGCACCTCCCAGAGCAGGTCGACCAGTTCGTCGTGGGAGCCGACCCGCTCGACCAGCGGCCGGTAGCGCTCCAGCACCCCCGCCCAGTCCACCCCGCCGAGGTCGGGGCGCCAGAAGTTGTCCCGCATCAGCCGGCCGGTCTCGGCGTACATCTGCCGCCACTCGGCGGCCGGGTCGACGCTCACCCGCAGCCGGGCGAGGTCGACGGTCGTCTCGTCGTCCTCGCCGCCCGCCCTGCGGTCGGCCGGGACGATCCGCAGCTCGCCCTCGTCCAGCACGGCCACCCGGGTGCCGTCCCCGCTGACCGCGAACCCGTCGACGCCGTGCACCAGTTGCTCGACCCGGCGCTTCCTGAGGTCGAAGCGCTCCAGCACCGGCCGCGGCCGTTCGTCGTCCAGGGAGGCCGCCTCGTCGCCGAGTTCGCCGAGCAGCGGCGCCCTGGTCCACAGCACGCCGTCCTTGGCCGCGGACAGCGCGTGGAACCGGCCGCCCTCCACCGGGAACGGGACGATCCGGTCGGCGATGCCGTCCAGGTCCACCCTGGTCACCGGCACGGCCTCGGCCCCGCCCTCGCCCTCCGCCCTGCCGTCCGCCGCGCGGCCCCCGGGCTCGTCCTCCTCCCCGCCGAGCGGCCGCCCGGCCCGCTGGGGCCCGAACGGGGACGGCGTGTCGGCGGCCAGGGTGATCAGGTACGGGCGGCAGCCGTTCGGGAAGGACAGGTCGAAGGCGTGCGCGTCGTACACCGGGTCGAAGTTGCGCACCGACAGGAAGGCCAGGTAGCGGCCGTCCGCGGTGAAGGCGGGCGAGGTGTCGACGAAGCGCTGCTGGGTGACCTCGCCGACGGTGCGGGTGGCCAGGTTCGCCAGCACGATCTGGCGCAGCGAGTAGGGGCCCACCCCGTGCACCGGGCGGGACCACGCCAGCCAGGCCGAGTCCGGGCTGAACGCCAGGCCGCTGACCTCGCCGTCGGTGCTGCGCTCCAGTTCGTGCACGGCGCCGTCGGCCAGCGCGACCAGCAGCAGCCGGCCGTCGTGCACGCCGAGCGCCGCCTGCTTGCCGTCCGGGGAGACCACCAGCGAGTTGACCCGGCCGATCCGCCCCGCGGCCAGCCTGCGCCGCTCGGCGCCGTGCACCGCGGGCGCGTACTCCAGGGCGTCCTCGCCCTCGGCGTCGGACACCCACAGCACGCCCTGGGCGCCGTCCTCGCCCGGCACCACCGCGGCCAGCCGCCCGCGCACCCCCGGGGTCGCGTCCAGCACCCGGGCCGGGCCCTCCCGGTGGGTCAGCCAGTGCACGCCGCCGCGCACCACCACGGCGGCGGCCCGGCCGGTGCGGTCCGGGTCGACGGACTCCAGCCAGTGCGCGGCGTGCACCGGGCCCGGGCGGCGGCCGGTGCGCGGACCGGCGAGCCGGATGTCCAGGCGGCGCGGCTCGGTGCCGTCCAGGTCGTCCAGCAGCCAGAGGTCGCCGGCCCGGTGGAAGACGACCCTGGTGCCGTCGGTGCTGGCGTTGCGGGCGTAGAAGCCGTCCGGGTCACCGGTGTGGCGGCGCAGGTCGGACCCGTCCGGGCGGCTGGACCACAGCTCGCCGACGCCCTCGTGGTCGGACAGGAAGGCGATCCGGCCGTCCTGCCCTCCGGAACCGGGCACCCACAGCGGGGAGTCGAGCTGCCCGTCCAACTCCTCGTGCACGCGGGTGAACTCGTCCCGCCCCAGCCACAACTTGCCGGCCCGGCCGCCCCGGTAGCGCTTCCACCAGGCCGGCTCGCGGTTGTTGACGGTCACCAGCAGGACGCGATCGCCGTCCGGCTCGAAGGCCAGGCCGCCGACCGGCCCGTACGGCAACCGCAGCGGCTCGCCGCCGTCCAGCGGCACCGCGTACGCCCAGGTGTGGCGGGCACTGGCCGCACCGGCGCTGGTGGTGGCGATCGGGCGGCCGTCGGCCGTCCAGCCCTGCACCCGGGTCTGGTGGCTGCCCCAGTGGGTGAGCCGCCGGGACGGCCCGCCGTCCACCGGCACCACGTGCACCTCCGGGGCGCCGTCCCGGGGCGAGGAGAAGGCGATGTGCCGGCCGTCCGGGGAGAACCGCGGGTGGTGCACCGGGAGGTGGTCGGCCGTCAGCCGCCAGGCCCGGCCGCCGTCCAGCGGGGCCACCCACAGGTCGTCCTCGGCGACGAAGGTGACCAGGTCACCGTGCAGATGGGGATGGCGCAGGTAGGCGCCCGCGGAGGTGCTCAGGTAGTCCGTCACCCGGCCAGCGTAGGCAGGCCCGGGCGGGGGCCGCTGCGCTTTTCCCAACTCCCCCGCGGGCGGGGGTTTGAAGACGGGCGCTAGGCCCAGCGGCCGGTGCGGCCCAGGAGCAGGGCGCCGGCGGCGACCCCGGCGGTGGAGGTGCGCAGCACCGACGGGCCCAGCCGGTACGGCTTCGCGCCCGCCTCGGCGAAGGCGGCCAGCTCCTCCGGGGAGACCCCGCCCTCCGGGCCGACCACCAGCACGATGTCGCCCGCCTGCGGCAGCGCGGCGTGCGCCAGCGGTTCGGCGCCCTCCTCGTGCAGCACAGCGGCCAGCGCGGCCTGCGCCAGCAGCGGGGCCAGCTGCCTGGTGGTCATCAGCTCGCGCACCTCGGGGAAGCGCAGCCGGCGGGACTGCTTGCCGGCCTCCCTCGCGGTGGCCCGCCACTTGGCGAGCGCCTTGGCGCCGCGGTCGCCCTTCCACTGGGTGATGCAGCGGGAGGCCGCCCAGGGGATCACCACGTCCACGCCGACCTCGGTCATGGTCTCCACCGCCAGCTCGCCGCGGTCGCCCTTGGGCAGCGCCTGGACGACGACGATCCGCGGCGCCGGCTCGGGCTCCCGGCGCACGGCGGCCACCGCGACGTCGATCGCGTCCTTGCCGAGCACCTCGGCGACCGTCCCGTCCGCACCGAGCCCGTGGCCGTCGGCGAGGGTCACCGCCTCGCCGGCCTCCAGCCGCTTCACCGCGGCCGCGTGCCGGCCCTCCGCCCCGTCCAGGCGCACCAGCGCCCCGGGCTCGGCGGCGGCGATCCGCTCGGTCTCGACGACGAAGACGGGGGCGGTCATGGGGTGGTCCTCCGGAGGGGGTGGGCGGAACGGCAACGCGAAGGGGGTGCCGGGGTCGGACCCCGACACCCCCTTCCGGACGGCTCACCGGCCGTTGAACGCGTCCTTCAGTCGCGAGAACAGGCCCTGCTGCCCCGGCGCGAACTGGCCGGCCGGGCGCTCCTCGCCGCGCAGCACGGCGAGCCGGCGCAGCAGCTCCTCCTGCTCGGCGTCGAGCTTGGTGGGCGTCTGCACCTCGACGTGCACTATCAGGTCGCCCCGGCCGCCACCGCGCAGGTGGGTGATGCCCCGGCCGTGCAGCGGGATCGACTGGCCGGACTGGGTGCCGGGCCGGATGTCGACCTCCTCCAGTCCGTCCAGGGTCTGCAACGGCACCTGGGTGCCGAGCGCGGCGGCCGTCATCGGGATGGTGACGGTGCAGTGCAGGTCGTCCCCGCGCCGCTGGAAGACGGTGTGGGTGGTCTCGGCGATCTCGACGTACAGGTCGCCGGCCGGGCCGCCGCCGGGGCCGACCTCGCCCTCGCCGGCCAGCTGGATCCGGGTGCCGTTGTCGACACCGGCCGGGATCTTGACGGTCAGGGTGCGGCGGGCGCGGACCCGGCCGTCACCGGCGCACTCGGGGCACGGGGTCGGCACGACGGTGCCGAAGCCCTGGCACTGCGGGCAGGGGCGGGAGGTCATGACCTGCCCCAGGAAGGAGCGGGTGACCTGGGAGACCTCGCCCTTGCCGCGGCACATGTCGCAGGTCTGCGCCGAGGTGCCGGGGGCCGCGCCCTCGCCGCTGCAGGTGGTGCAGGTGACGGCGGTGTCGACCTGGAGTTCCTTGGTGGTGCCGAAGGCGGCCTCCTCCAGGGTGATCTCCAGGCGGATCATGGCGTCCTGGCCGCGGCGGGTGCGCGAGCGCGGGCCGCGCTGGCCGGCCGCGGCGCCGAAGAAGGCGTCCATGATGTCGGAGAAGCCGAAGCCCGCCGCGCCGGCGCCGAAGCCGCCCGCACCACCGCCGCCACCCGGCGACAGCGGGTCCCCGCCGAGGTCGTAGACCTGGCGCTTCTGCGGATCGGAGAGCACCTCGTAGGCGGCGTTGATCTCCTTGAACCGCTCCTGCGTCTTCGGGTCCGGGTTGACGTCCGGGTGCAGTTCGCGTGCCAGGCGCCGGAACGCCTTCTTGATCTCGTCCTGCCCCGCATCCCGTCGGACGCCGAGTACCGCGTAGTAGTCCGTGGCCACCAAATGCTCCGCTTGTTCCGCCTGTAGTAGTGCGACTGGACACCACCGCCAGAGGGCTGACGGTGGCTGCTTGCTACGACTCGGCCAGGATCTGCCCCACGTACCGTGCCACCGCGCGCACCGCCCCCATTGTGCCCGGGTAGTCCATCCGGGTCGGACCGATCACACCCAGCTTGGCCACGCTCTCGTCGCCCGAACCGTAGCCCACCGACACGACCGAGGTGGAATTCAGCCCTTCGTAGGCGTTCTCCCGCCCGATCCGGACCGTCATCGCGGCATCCGTGGTCTCACCCAGGAGGCGGAGCAGGACGACCTGCTCCTCCAGGGCCTCCAGCACCGGCTGGATGGTCAGCGGGAAGTCGTGCCCGAGGCGGGTCAGGTTGGCCGTGCCGGCCAGCATGATCCGCTCCTCGTTCTGCTCGGCCAACGCCTCGAACAGGGTCGCCAGGACCGTGCTGACGGTCGGGCGGTCGATCTGCTCGAAGGTCGCCGGAAGGTCCTCCAGCAGGCCCGGGACGTCGGGCAGCCGCTGGCCGGCGGCCCGCGCGTTGATCCGCGCCCGCAGGTCGGCCAGAAGCGTCTCGCCGACCGTGCCCGGGCAGTCCACCATCCGCTGCTCGACCCGGCCGGTGTTGGTGATCAGGACGAGCATCACCTTGGCCGGGGCGAGCGCCACCAGCTCGATGTGCCGGACGGTGGAGCGGGTCAGCGAGGGGTACTGCACCACGGCGACCTGCCGGGTGAGCTGGGCGAGCAGCCGCACCGTGCGGGCGACCACGTCGTCCAGGTCGACGGCACCGTCGAGGAAGTGCCGGATCGCCCGCCGCTCCGGGGCGCTCATCGGCTTGACCTCGGCAAGCTTGTCGACGAACAGCCGGTAGCCCTTGTCGGTGGGGATGCGCCCGGCACTGGTGTGCGGCTGGTGGATGTAGCCCTCCTCCTCCAGCGCCGCCATGTCGTTGCGCACGGTGGCCGGGGAGACCCCGAGGTTGTGCCGCTCCACCAGGGCCTTGGAGCCGACCGGCTCCTCGGTGCCGACGTAGTCCTGGACGATCGCGCGCAGCACGGCGAGCTTGCGGTCGTCCAGTTGGCGGACCTCACCGGCCATGGGGCACGCACCTCCGTCTTCGCACGTTGTCCGTCTGTGATGCTGCGGGCCGCTCGGGCAAGGGCCCCGACCCTGGCACTCTGCGCACACGAGTGCCAAAACCGTACCTGCCAGTGTAAGGCCCGGGTCCTATCGCAGGAACGGCCCGGCCGGGGTGATCCTCCCCGCAGTCCGGGGGGCGCGCCGCCGGGGCGCGGACCCCGGGGCGCGGGCCCGGCCGCCGCAACTCGCGGTGCGGGGGTGGTGCCCCGGGGCCGTCCGGGTGGCAGCATCGAAAGCGACGGCGAACGGAGGAGCAAGCGATGTCGAGCTCGGGCCAGCACACCCGCTTCGCACCCGACCGCGGCCTGACCGGCCGCATGGTCGCGACGATGTTCGTGATCGGGCTGCTGTACGTCGGTTTCACGGGCCTGCTGATCGCGCTGCTGCGCGGGGCCTGGCCGCTGATCGTCCTGATCTCCGGCGGGCTGTTCGTGGCCCAGTTCTGGTTCAGCGACAAGATCACCGAACGGGCGATGGGCGCCCGCCCGGTGAGCGCGGAGCAGTTCCCCCAGCTGCACGGCACCGTCGACCGGCTCTGCGCCCTCGCCGACATGCCCAAGCCCCGGGTGGCGGTCGCCGACAACGACATGCCGAACGCCTTCGCCACCGGAAGGAACCCGCAGAACGCCGTGGTCTGCGTGACCACCGGCCTGCTGCGCCGCCTCGAACCGGAGGAGCTCGAGGGCGTCCTCGCGCACGAGCTGTCCCACGTCGCCCACCGGGACGTCGCGGTGATGACCATCGCCGGCTTCCTCGGCGTGCTCGCCGGGGCGATGACCAGGATCGCCGTCTACGGCGGCTTCATGGGCGGCGGGCGCAGCAACAACGACCAGAACGCGGCCGTCGTGGCACTGATCATCCCGCTGGTGTCGATGGTCGTCTACGCGATCAGCTTCCTGCTCACCCGGCTGCTCTCCCGCTACCGCGAGCTGGCCGCCGACCGGGCCGCCGCCCAGATCACCGGCCGGCCCAGCGCCCTGGCCTCGGCGCTCACCAAGGTGACCGGGCAGATCGCCGCCATCCCCACCGAGGACCTGCGCAAGTCCCAGCCGTACAACGCCTTCTACTTCGCCCCCGCGCTGAGCGCCCGGGAGACCGCCTCGCAGCTGTTCTCCACCCACCCGACGCTGGAGAAGCGGCTGGCGCAGCTGGCGAAGATCTCCGAGCAGCTCGGCCGCTGATCCCCTCCCCCGAAGCCTCGGCCGCCGAGCCCCTCCGCCCCGAAAGGACCGCCGTGGGATTCCTGGACGCCCTGTTCGGCCGCACCAAGCCCGTCAAGCCCGACCTCGACCAGTTGTTCGGCGTGCCGTCCGCCGCGCTCACCCTGGAGGCCGGGGCCGCCTTCACCCCCACCGGGCTCGGTTCGGTCTGCTTCGCGGCCGTCGAGGGCGCGGCCTTCGTCCAGGTCGAACAGCAGGTCCGGGCGCTGCTGGACGCCGACACCGAACGCGGCGGCGTCCCGGTGGAGGCCTCCAAGGACGGCTACGGCTACTCCTGGCTGCTCGCCCGGCACACCCCCGAGGAACTGCCCGAGCTGGTGAACGACCTGCACGCCGTCAACAGCGAGCTGGAGGCGAACGGCTTCGGTCCGCAGCTGCTCTGCTCGCTGGTGGGCTTCCGCAACCCGCAGGGCCAGTCGCTGGCCCTGGTGTACCTCTACAAACGCGGTTCCTTCTACCCGTTCGCCCCGATGCCGGGCGGCGGCGAGCGGCGCAACAGCCCGCTGGAGCTCCAGGTCAACGCGATGCTGGGGAACGACCTGCGGCTGGAGAAGGACCTGAGCCGCTGGTTCCCGCTCTGGGGCGCGCCGGGGCTCTGACGGCCCGTCCGCCGTCCCTATGATCACCCGTATGCGCAGCCGCCAGTACGGACCCGACCTCACCCCGCCGTGGAAGAAGCAGACCCCCGCTCCGGAGGTGCCCGCCGAGCCGGACCTGGTGGTCGAGGACGCGGCCACCGGATTCTGCGGGGCGGTGGTGCGCTGCGAGAAGACCGCCGAGGGGTTCACCGTCACCCTGGAGGACCGCTTCGGCAAACTCCGGGTGTTCCCGATGGTGCCGCGCGGCTTCCTGCTGGAGGGCCGGGTGGTGACCCTGGTCCGGCCCGCCGGCCCGGCACCCTCCCGCGCGCCCGGGCGCACCGCCTCCGGCTCGATCGCCGTGCCCGGCGCCCGGGCACGGGTCGCCCGCGAGTCCCGGATCTACGTGGAGGGCCGGCACGACGCCGAGCTGGTCGAGCGGGTCTGGGGCGACGACCTGCGGATCGAGGGCGTGGTGGTCGAGTACCTGCGGGGCATCGACGACCTGCCCGCGATCGTCGCCGACTTCGCCCCCGGCCCCGGCCGCCGCCTCGGCGTGCTGGTCGACCACCTGCTCCCCGGCACCAAGGAGCACCGCATCGCCGCGCAGGTCACCGGCGAGTCGGTGCTGGTCGTCGGCCACCCGTACGTCGACGTCTGGCAGGCCGTGAAGCCGTCGAGCGTCGGCATCCCCGGCTGGCCCGCGGTCCCCCGGGGCGAGGACTGGAAGGAGGGCACCTGCCGGCGCCTCGGCTGGCCGGTGGACACCCCGGCGGCCTGGAAGCGCATCCTGTCGACGGTGAACAGCTACAAGGACCTGGAGCCCGAACTGCTGGGCCGCGTCGAGGAGCTGATCGACTTCGTGACGTCGCCGGCGTGAGACCGGTCAGACGTACTTCTGGAACTCCGTGGTGTCCAGCTCGATGTCGAGCAACCCGATGGGAACCGGCTCGCCGAACTTGCTGATCCGCTCCGAAAGGTACCTCGGAAGCCCGGACCCGGGATCCTCCCCCAACTCGGTGAGCAGCACGCACACGCCCTTGATCGGGTCGACGATCAGGTACGCGGGGATGGTGCCCTCGGCGTAGAGCTCTCGCTTGGTCCGGTAGTCACGATCGACACTGGTCCTCGACACCACCTCGACCACCAGGGTGACCGCGGGCGACGGCAGCAGTCGGCCGTGCTCCTCCACCGCTCCGCGTTCGAAGACGACCAGGTCCGGCTGGGGTTCACTCGCCTGCCCGGGGATCGCCACGTCCTGGGTGGTGAGCGGACGCCACCGACCGAGCGGGAGCTGGGACTGGATCGCCAGGACGATGAGGTTGTGGACCATGTCAGGGCCGGCCATCATCACGATTTCCCCCCGGATGAGCTCGGCCTTGACGCCTTCCGGCACCTTCAAATTCTCGAAGATCCCAGTCATCCGGTCATCGATGGCGGTCATCGCACGCTCCCTCCGACGGCTGACACCCACGTTAACGAAGGTCAGTCCACCAGGTCACGTACGACGGCGTCCGCCAGCAGCCTTCCCGGGAGGGTCAGCGCGGCGCGGCCGGCCCGGTACGGCGCGGGGGCGAGGTGGCCGTCGGCGAGGTGCTGCTCGGCGGCCTTGCGGCCGGTGTCGGTGAGCAGGTCCAGGGGGACGCCGTCGACCAGGCGCAGCTCCAGCAGGATGCGCTCGACCCGGCGGTCCTCCTCCGCCAGGACCTCGCGGCCCAGGCCGGGGGTGCGGCCCTCGGCGAGCGCCCGGGCGTAGGCGGCGGGGTGCTTGGCGTTCCACCAGCGGACGCCGCCGACGTGGCTGTGGGCGCCGGGGCCGGCGCCCCACCAGTCGGCTCCGGTCCAGTACAGCTCGTTGTGGCGGCAGCGGCCCTCGGGGGTGGTGGCCCAGTTGGAGACCTCGTACCAGGAGTAGCCGGCGGCGCTGAGGGCCTGCTCGGCGGTGAGGTACCGGTCGGCGTGCACGTCGTCGTCGATCATCGGCAGTTCGCCGCGCTTGACCCGGGCGGCCAGCCGGGTGCCCTCCTCGACGATCAGCGAGTACGCGGACACGTGGTCCGGCCCGGCGCCGATCGCCGCGTCCAGGGAGGCCCGCCAGTCGTCGTCGGACTCACCGGGGGTGCCGTAGATCAGATCGAGGTTGACGTGCTCGAAGCCGGCTTCGCGGGCCTCGGCCACACAGGCCTCGGGGCGGCCCGGGGTGTGGTGGCGGTCGAGCAGTCGCAGCACGTGCGGACGGGCGCTCTGCATGCCGAAGGAGATCCGGTTGTAGCCGCCCTCGCGCAGCTCGGCCAGGTACGCCGGGTCGACGGACTCCGGGTTGGCCTCGGTGGTGACCTCCGCGTCGGGGGCGAGCCCGAACTCCTCGCGCAGCGCGGCGAGCATCTTCACCAGGTCGCGGGCCGGCAGCAGGGTCGGGGTGCCGCCGCCGAGGAAGACGGTGCGCACCGGGAGGTCCGCGTCGCCCAGCACCCGGCGGGCCAGCCGGATCTCGGAGACCACGTTGTCGGCGTAGGTCTCCTGGGAGGCGACGGCGCCGGACGCGCGCAGCTCGGTGGCCGTGTAGGTGTTGAAGTCGCAGTAACCGCAGCGGCTGGCGCAGTACGGCACGTGCAGGTAGAAGCCGAACGGCCGGGAGCCCAGCCCGGAGAGGGCGTGCGCGGGCAGGGAACCGTCGGACGGCACCGGTTCGCCGTCGGGGAGTGCGGAGGGCATGACCCCATTGTCCCGTACGGCCCGCGAACCCCGCGCGGACCGTACGGGAGGCGGGCTCAGGCCTCGTTGGCGCCCGCGTACATGGCGCTCACCGCGTCCGCGTAGGTCCGCTCGACCACCGGGCGCTTGATCTTCAGGCTGGGCGTGAGCTCACCGTGCTCGATGTCCAGGTCGCGCGGCAGCAGGTGGAACTTCTTGATCGTCTGCCAACGCTGGAGGTCGGCGTTGACGCGCTGCACGAAGCCCTCGATCAGCCGGCGCACGGCGGGCTCCTCGGCCAGCTCGGCGTAGCTCTTTCCGGCCAGACCGTGCTCGGCGGCCCACGGCATCAGCACCGACTCGTCCAGGCCGATCAGCGCGGTGCAGTAGTTGCGGCCGTTGCCGATCACCAGGATGTTGCTGACGAACGGGCAGACGGCCTTGAACTTGCCCTCGACCTCGCTGGGCGCCACGTACTTGCCGCCGGAGGTCTTGAACAGGTCCTTCTTGCGGTCGGTGATCCGCAGGAAGCCGTCGGCGCTCAGCTCGCCGATGTCCTCGGTGTGGAACCAGCCGTCCGGCTCCAGCACCTCGGCGGTCTTCTCCGGCAGGTTGTGGTAGCCGCGCATGATGCCCGGGCCGCGCAGCAGGATCTCGCCGTCCTCGGCGATCCGCACCTCGGTGCCGGGCAGGGGGCGGCCCACCGTGCCGATCCGGACGTCCTCCTCGCGGTTGACGCAGGACCCGGCGCTGGTCTCGGAGAGGCCGTAGCCCTCCAGGATCGGCACCCCGGCGCCGAGGAAGAAGTAGCCGATCTCGGGGGCCAGCGCGGCGCTGCCGGAGACCGCGCCGCGCAGCCGGCCGCCGAAGGCCGCCCGGATCTTGGCGTACACCAGCTTGTCGGCCAGCGCGTGCTGCAACCGCAGCCCCAGCGGGGCGCTGCCGACGCCGGTGGCGATCCGGTTCGCCTGGACCACCCGGGCGTGGTCGCGGGCGACCTTGGCCGCCCACATGAAGATCTTGTACTTGGCGCCGCCCTCGGCCCGGGCCCGGCCGGCGATGCCGTTGTACACCTTCTCGAAGATGCGCGGCGCGGAGGCCATGATGGTCGGCCGGATGGCCGGCAGGTTGTGGATGATCCGGTCGACCCGGCCGTCCACCGCCATCACGTGGCCGGTCGCGATCTGCCCCGAGATCAGCGTCTTGCCGAACACGTGCGACAGCGGCAGCCACATGAACTGGACGTCGTCGGAGCGCAGCAGCCCGCTGGCCTCCTGCGCCCGGCCCTCGTACGCCCAGCAGTCGTGCACCAGGCGCACGCCCTTGGGGCGGCCGGTGGTGCCGGAGGTGTAGATGAGGGTCGCCAGCTGCTCCTTGTCGAGCGCGGCGACGGCCTTCTCGATCGCGTCCGGGTGCTGCTCCAGGTACTCGGCACCGCGCTGCTCCAGCTCGGCGAGGGTGAGCAGCTCCAGCCCGGCCGTCTCGGGGGCCTCGGCGGGGGCGTCGAAGAGGATGACGGTGCGCAGCTCGGGCAGGTGCTCGATCTGCTCGACGGCCTTGGCCAGCTGGGCGGCGTTCTCCGCGAACAGCGCCTTGGAACCGGAGTCGGAGAGGATGAAGGCGGTCTCGTCCGCGTTGGTGCTGGGGTAGACCGTGGTGATGGCCGCGCCCGCGCACATGGCCCCGAGGTCGGCGACGATCCATTCCAGCCGGGTGGAGGAGGCCAGCGCGACCCGGTCCTCCGCCTGGATGCCGAGCGCCATCAGGCCGGCCGCCACCGCCTTGACCCGTACGGCGGTCTGCGCCCAGGTCAGCGAACGCCACTGCTCGGCGCCCGGGGCGCCGTCGGCGGCGTGCTCGTCCACCGGTGCGGGGTGGCGGTAGGCCTCCGCGTTGGGAGTCGCGGCGACGCGCTCCAGGAACAGGTGGGCGACGGAGGCGGGACGCCCGGCGACGATGTCGGCACTGCCGGAGTCGATCAGGGACTGCGCGGAACTCAACGAGGACCTCCGGGGGCGGGTGGCCGTCTGAGGGATTGCGGCGTCCGTGGGGGCGGTCGCCGGGGCCCCGGTTCACCTGAGCGGTACCGGTCAGTAACAAGGGCGTAGTCAGCAGCCTAGGGGGAAACCGGTCATTCCGTAAGGGGGCGGGCCCAGCTGGCACGGCGTCGCGGCGCCCGTGCCCGGGCGCCCGCCCCACGGCCGCCCCGCACGCGCCCCGCCCTGCCGCGACCCGCCCGTCCCCGGTCGGTCTCCTGGTCGTCGCACGGTCCGGCCCCGGGCTCGTCTCCTGGCCCGGCCACCGGTCGGACTCCCGGTCCGTGGGACGCCTTGGCAAAGGCCCGGCAAACCTCAGCCGGACAGCCCCCGAATCGTCCGGACCACGACACGGAACCACGAGAATTGGGGTGCGAACCCGACCGGCGACGACAAGAGTGGGCCAGTGCTGATCAGACTGCTCCGGGCGTACCTGCGCCCATATTCCCGACCGATCACCTTGCTGGTGGTACTCCAGCTGGTGTCCACCCTCGCGGCGCTGTACCTGCCGACGCTCAACGCCGACATCATCGACAAGGGCGTGGTCAAGGGCGACACCGGCTACATCCTGCGGCTGGGGGCGGTGATGATCGGCGTCACCCTCGTCCAGGCCCTCTGCTCGATCGGCGCCGTCTACCTCGGCGCCCGCACGGCGATGGCCTTCGGCCGGGACGTCCGCGCCGCCGTCTTCGACCGGGTGCAGAGCTTCTCCGCCCGCGAGGTCGGCGAGTTCGGCGCGCCCTCCCTGATCACCCGCACCACCAACGACGTCCAGCAGGTCCAGATGCTGGCCCTGATGAGCTTCACCCTGATGGTGGCCGCGCCGATCATGTGCGTCGGCGGCATCATCATGGCGCTCAACCAGGATGTCCCGCTGTCCGGCCTGCTGCTCGCCGTCATCCCCGCGCTCGGCGTCGTCGTCACCCTGCTGGTGCGGGCGCTGCGGCCCAAGTTCCGCAGCATGCAGAAGAAGATCGACACCGTGAACCGGGTGCTGCGCGAGCAGATCACCGGCATCCGGGTGATCCGCGCCTTCGTCAAGGACGACCACGAGCAGACCCGCTTCGCCGAGGCCAACGAGGACCTCACCCAGGTCTCCCGGGCCGTCGGCCGGCTGATGTCCATGATGTTCCCGGCCGTGATGCTCGTCGTGAACGTCTCCAGCGTCGCGGTGCTCTGGTTCGGCGCCCACCGCATCGAGAGCCAGGACATGGAGATCGGCGCGCTGACCGCCTTCCTCTCCTACCTGATGCAGATCCTGATGAGCGTCATGATGGCCACCTTCATGTTCATGATGGTGCCGCGCGCCGAGGTCTGCGCCGAACGCGTCCAGGAGGTCCTCGCCACCTCCTCCAGCGTCGTCCCGCCCGCCGCGCCGATCACCGAGGTCCTGCGCCGCGGCAACCTGGAACTGCGCGACGTCGAGTTCCGCTACCCCGGCGCCGAGGCCCCGGTGCTGCGCGGGATCGACCTCACCGCCCGCCCCGGCGAGACCACCGCCATCATCGGCTCCACCGGCAGCGGCAAGTCCACCCTGCTCGGCCTCGTCCCCCGGCTCTTCGACGCCACCGGCGGCCGGGTCCTCCTGGACGGCGTCGACGTGCGCGAACTGGCCCCCGAGGCGATCGCCGAGACCGTCGGCATCGTCCCCCAGAAGCCGTACCTGTTCTCCGGGACCGTCGCCAGCAACCTGCGCTACGGCCGCCCCGACGCCACCGACGAGGAGCTCTGGCACGCCCTGGAGGTCGCCCAGGCCAAGGAGTTCGTCGAGAAGCTGCCCGAAGGCCTGGACGCCCCGATCGCCCAGGGCGGCAGCAACGTCTCCGGCGGCCAGCGCCAGCGGCTGGCCATCGCCCGCGCCCTCGTCCGCAAGCCGGGCGTCTACCTCTTCGACGACTCCTTCTCCGCGCTCGACTACGCCACCGACGCCAGGCTGCGCAAGGCCCTCGCCCGCGAGACCGCCGACGCCACCGTCCTGATCGTCGCCCAGCGCGTGTCCACCATCCGCGACGCCGACCGGATCATCGTCCTCGACGAGGGCGCCGTCGTCGGCAGCGGAACCCACCACGAACTGATGGCCGACAACCCGACGTACCGGGAGATCGTGCTCTCCCAGCTCACCGAGCAGGAGGCGGCGTGACCAGCCCCGGAAACCCCTCCGGAAGGCCTTCCGGCAACCCCTCCGGAAAGCCCGGCGGCGTCCCGTCCGGGAAGGCCGCCGGGAAGCCGTCCGGCGGGCCCGAGGACAGACTCCCCAGTGACTCCCAGGCCGCCGCCGCCCGCCGCGGCCCCGCCGGACCGGGCCGCTTCATGGGCGGCCAGGGCGCCGAGAAGTCGATGGACTTCAAGGGCTCCGGCAAGCGCGTGCTCGGCCTGCTGCGCCCCGAACGCAAACTGCTGATCGGCGTGCTGGTCCTCGGCGTACTCGGCATCGGCTGCGCCGTGACCGGCCCCAAGATCCTCGGCGACGCCACCGACCTGATCTTCGCCGGCGTGGTCGGCGCCCGCTTCCAGCCCGGCACCTCCAAGGCCGAGGTCATCGCCGGGCTGCGCGCCCACGGCGAAGGCGGCATCGCCGACCTGCTCTCCGCCGTCGACTTCACCCCCGGCCACGGCATGGACTTCGGCGCCATCGGCTCCGTCCTGCTCTGGGTGCTCGGCATCTACGTCGCCTCCGCCGGCTTCGGCATCCTCCAGGGGCGCCTCGCCACCCAGGCGATCCAGTCGGCCAGCTACCGGCTGCGCCAGGACGTCGAGGCGAAGCTCGCCCGGCTCCCCCTGAGCTACTTCGACAAGCAGCCGCGCGGCGAGGTGCTCAGCCGGGTCACCAACGACATCGACAACATCGGCCAGTCCATGCAGCAGACCATGGGACAGGTCGTCAACTCGCTGCTCACCGTGGTCGGCGTGCTGGCGATGATGTTCTGGATCTCCCCGCTGCTCGCCGTGATCGCGCTGGTCTCGGTGCCGCTGTCGGTGGTCGTCGCCGCCAAGGTCGGCAAGCGGGCCCAGCCCCAGTTCGTCCAGCAGTGGAAGTCCACCGGCCAACTCAACGCCCACATCGAGGAGATGTACACCGGCCACGCCCTGGTCAAGGTGTTCGGCCGGCAGCGCGAATCCGCCGAGACCTTCCGCGAGCACAACGAGGCGCTCTACCAGGCCAGCTTCCGGGCCCAGTTCATCTCCGGGATCATCCAGCCCGCGATGATGCTGATCGGCAACCTGCAGTACGTGCTGGTCGCCGTCGTCGGCGGCCTGCGGGTCGCCAGCGGCGCGCTCTCCATCGGCGACGTGCAGGCCTTCATCCAGTACTCCCGGCAGTTCAGCCAGCCGCTCACCCAGGTCGCCAGCATGGCGAACCTGGTGCAGTCCGGAGTCGCCTCCGCCGAGCGCGTCTTCGAACTCCTCGACGCCCCCGAGCAGAGCCCCGAGCCGGCCATGCCCGAGAAGCCGGACGCGGTCCGCGGCCGGGTCGCCTTCCAGGACGTGTCCTTCCGCTACGACCCCGACAAGCCGCTCATCGAGGACCTCTCGCTCAAGGTCGAACCCGGCCAGACCGTGGCCATCGTCGGCCCCACCGGCGCCGGCAAGACCACCCTGGTCAACCTGCTGATGCGGTTCTACGAGGTCAGCGGCGGGCGGATCACCCTGGACGGGGTCGACATCGCCGCGATGTCCCGCGAGGACCTGCGCTCGGGCATCGGCATGGTCCTCCAGGACACCTGGCTGTTCGGCGGCACCATCGCCGACAACATCGCCTACGGCGCCCAGGGCGCCACCCGGGAACAGGTCGTCGAGGCCGCCAAGGCCGCCCACGTCGACCGGTTCGTCCGCACCCTGCCGGACGGCTACGACACCGTCATCGACGACGAGGGCACCGGCGTCAGCGCGGGCGAGAAGCAGCTGATCACCATCGCCCGGGCGTTCCTCGCCCAGCCGTCCATCCTGGTCCTGGACGAGGCGACCAGCTCCGTCGACACCCGCACCGAGGTCCTGATCCAGCGGGCCATGGCCCGGCTGCGCACCGGCCGCACCAGCTTCGTGATCGCCCACCGCCTCTCCACCATCCGGGACGCCGACGTGATCCTGGTGATGGAGAGCGGCTCCATCGTGGAACAGGGCTCGCACGACGAGCTGATCGCCGCCGGCGGCGCCTACGCCCGGCTCTACCAGGCGCAGTTCGCGGAGGCCGTGGCCGAGGTCGACTGACCGCGGCGGTGGTCGGCGCGGGCTGACCGCCCGACACCCCGGCCCGCCGCCCGACGGCCGGCCGACACCCGGGCCGGGCCCCACCCGCGGCCCGGCCGGCACCCGGAGAGCCGGGACGGGACTCACCCGTCCCGGCTCTTCGCAACCCCCACGGCCTTCGCTACCGTGACTCCCGTGACCGCCCAGCCCAGCGCCGCCGACCGCACCCCGGACGCGTTCGAGACGAACCGCCGCTACCTGGGCTCGGTCGCCTACCGGCTGCTCGGCTCCTTCACCGACGCCGAGGACGTCCTCCAGGACGCCTGGCTGCGCTGGCAGGCCGCCGACCACGCCACCGTCACCGACCCGCGGGCCTTCCTCACCACCGTGGTCACCCGGCTCTGCTACGACCAGCTCGGCTCCGCCCGGGCCCGCCGCGAGGCCTACTACGGCGAGTGGCTGCCGGAACCGTCCGTCACCTACACCAGCGGCCCCGACTCCCCCGCCGAACTGGCCGAACGCGGCGAGTCCGTCTCACTCGCCCTGCTCGCCGTCCTGGAGCAGCTCACCCCGGCCGAACGGGCCGCCTTCGTGCTGCACGACGTGTTCGCGGTCGGCTTCGAGGACATCGCCGCCTCCCTGGACCGCACCCCCGAAGCCACCCGCCAACTCGCCTCCCGGGCCCGCCGCCGGGTGCGCGCCGGCGCCCGGCCGTCCGGCGGCGCCGACCCGGCCGAACACCGCCGGGCCGTCGAGGCCTTCGCCTCCGCCAGCACCCGGGGCGACATCCTCGCGCTGATGGAGGTCCTCGACCCGGACGTGGTCTGGCACTCCGACGGCGGCGGCATCGTCCGCGCCGGTGTCCGCCCCATCCACGGCGCCGACCGGGTGTCCCGCATGGTGGCCGGCCTGGTCGCCAAGTGGTTCACCCCCGACCTGGCGACCGGCCACGCGATGGTCAACGGCGAACCCGGCCTGGTCTGGTACGACCGGGCCACCGGCGCCGTCGGCGGCGTGCTGGCCTTCACCGTGGCCGGCGGACGGATCACCGAGGCGTACGTCGTCGTGAATCCGGAGAAGCTCGGCCGGATCACCCCGGTCGCCGCCCCGTGACAACCGCCGTCGAGGCGTGACGCAGCTCACCGTCACACCGCGACCGGCCACGTCGTCCCCTTCCCGAACAGCGCTCCACAGGAGCCGGACGGCGTCCCGCCGGGACGCCCTCACGAGGAGGCGGACCAGATGAGCAGCAGCAACAGCACCACCGGCACCGGCACCGGCCGGCGGATCGTCGTCCTGGGAGCCGGATACGCCGGACTCACCGCGGCCAAGGGCGCCGCCCGGCACCGGAGCGTCACCCTGGTCGCCCCCGAGGAACGGCTCCTCCACCGCATCCGCCAGCACGAGACGGCCGCCGGCCGCGGCCGCGACTGGCCCGCCATCGAGGAACTGGCGCGCGGCCGCCGGATCCGGCACCACCGGGCCCGGGCTGTCGACCTCGACCTGGCCGGGCACAAGGTCGCCCTGGACGACGGCACCACCCTCGGCTACGACACCCTGGTCTACGCCCTCGGCAGCCGCACCGCCTGGCACGACGTCCCCGGCGCCGTCGAGCACGCCCACCCCGTCGAGCACGCCGACGACGTGCGGCGGCTGATCCGCGAAGCCGACCGCCCCGGCACCCTCGCCGTCGTCGGCGGCGGCGCCACCGGCATCGAGCTGGCCACCGAACTCGCCGAGGCCCACCCCGCCTGGCGGGTGCGGATCGTCTCCGCCGGGCAGGTCGGCGGCATCTACTCGCCCAAGGGCCGGGCCCACATCCGCCGCGTCCTCGACCGCCTCGGCGTCGACGTCCACGAGGACGCCACCGTCACCGAGGTCACCCCGGACGGGCTGCGCACCACCGCCGGTCCGATCACGGCCGACCTCACGGTGTGGGCCGCCTCGATGGAGCCGCACCCGCTGGCCGCCCGGGCCGGACTGGCCGTGGACGACCGCGGCCGGGCCCTGGTGGACGACCACCTGCGGTCGGTCTCGCACCCCGACGTCCACGTGGTCGGCGACGCCGCCGCCGTCACCGTCCCCGGCATCGGCACCCTCCGGATGGGCTGCGCCACCGCCCTGCCGCGGGGGCAGTACGTCGGCAAGCTGCTCGACGGGCGGACCACCGAGCCGTTCTCGTTCCGGTACGTCGTGCACTGCCTGAGCCTCGGCCGCCGGGACGGGCTGCTCCAACTGGTCCACCCGGACGACTCCATGAAGCCCACCGTCCTCACCGGCGCCGCCGGGCGGCTGGCCAAGGCGGCGATCGTCGGGGTCGTGTTCAGCTCGCTGAAGTAGTCGGCGGGCCGGCGGCCGGCCGGCTGGCTGACCGGCTGGCTGGCTGGCTGGCTGGGCGAAAAGCGGAAACGGGAAACGGGAAACGGGAAACGGGAAACGGGAAACGGGAAACGGGAAACGGGAAACGGGAAGGGCCCGGGCATCCGCCCGGGCCCTTCCCGATCCCATGGTGCCGCTCTCGGCTACTTCTTCTCCTTCGGCACCTCGGCGTCGGTGGACAGCGCGGCGATGAAGGCCTCCTGCGGGACCTCCACGCGGCCGACCATCTTCATCCGCTTCTTGCCTTCCTTCTGCTTCTCCAGCAGCTTCCGCTTGCGGGAGATGTCACCGCCGTAGCACTTGGCGAGGACGTCCTTGCGGATCGCGCGGACCGTCTCGCGGGCGATCACCCGGGAGCCGATGGCGGCCTGGATCGGCACCTCGAACTGCTGGCGGGGGATGAGCTTCTGCAGCTTGCCGGCCATCATCACGCCGTAGCTGTAGGCCTTGTCCTTGTGCACGATCGCGGAGAAGGCGTCCACCGCGTCGCCGTGCAGCAGGATGTCGACCTTGACCAGGCTGGCGGTCTGCTCGCCGATGGGCTCGTAGTCGAGCGAGGCGTAGCCGCGGGTCTTGGACTTCAGCTGGTCGAAGAAGTCGAAGACGATCTCCGCGAGCGGCAGGGTGTAGCGCAGCTCGACGCGGTCCTCGGACAGGTAGTCCATGCCCTGGAGGCTGCCGCGGCGGGACTGGCAGAGCTCCATGATCGCGCCGACGAACTCGTTGGGCGCCAGGATGGTGCCGCGCACGATCGGCTCGTACACCTCGGCGATCTTGCCGGTGGGGAACTCGCTCGGGTTGGTGACGGTGTGCTCGGTGCCGTCCTCCATGATCACCCGGTAGACCACGTTGGGAGCGGTGGAGATCAGGTCGAGGTTGAACTCGCGCTCCAGGCGCTCCCGGATGATCTCCAGGTGCAGCAGGCCGAGGAAGCCGCAGCGGTAACCGAAGCCCAGCGCCACCGAGGTCTCCGGCTCGTACACCAGGGCGGCGTCGTTGAGGCGCAGCTTGTCCAGGGCGTCGCGCAGCAGCGGGTAGTCCGAACCGTCCAGCGGGTAGAGGCCGGAGAACACCATCGGGCGCGGGTCCTTGTAGCCGCCGAGCGGCTCGGTGGCGCCCTTGTTCTGGGAGGTGATCGTGTCACCGACCTTGGACTGCCGGACGTCCTTCACGCCGGTGATGATGTAGCCCACCTCGCCGACGCCGAGGCCGTCGGCGACCTTCGGCTCGGGCGAGATGACACCGATCTCCAGCAGTTCGTGGGTGGCGCCGGTGGACATCATCGCGATGCGCTCGCGCTTGTTCAGCTGGCCGTCCACGACACGGACGTAGGTGACCACGCCGCGGTACGCGTCGTACACCGAGTCGAAGATCATCGCGCGGGCCGGGGCCTGCGCGACGCCGACCGGGGCCGGGATGGTGTTGACGATGTGGTCCAGCAGGTCCTCGACGCCCAGACCGGTCTTGGCGCTGACCTTGAGCACGTCGGCCGGGTCGCAGCCGATGATGTGGGCGATCTCCTCGGCGTACTTCTCCGGCTGGGCGGCCGGGAGGTCGATCTTGTTGAGGACCGGGACGATCGTGAGGTCGTTCTCCAGCGCCAGGTACAGGTTGGCGAGGGTCTGCGCCTCGATGCCCTGGGCCGCGTCGACCACCAGGATGGTGCCCTCGCAGGCCGCCAGGGAGCGGGACACCTCGTACGTGAAGTCCACGTGGCCCGGGGTGTCGATCATGTTGAGGATGTGCGTCGTCCCGGCGTTCGACCCGGTCCTGGGGGCCCACGGGAGGCGGACCGCCTGCGACTTGATGGTGATGCCGCGCTCGCGCTCGATGTCCATGCGGTCGAGGTACTGGGCGCGCATCTGCCGCGGGTCGACGACGCCGGTGATCTGCAGCATCCGGTCTGCGAGCGTCGACTTGCCGTGGTCGATGTGGGCGATGATGCAGAAGTTGCGGATCAGCGCCGGGTCGGTACGGCTGGGCTCTGGCACATTGCTGGGGGTCGCGGGCACCTTGGTCCGATTCTCCGTTGGTCCGGGGCCGGGGGTGTCCGGATCATCGCTGACCGGCTATCCCGGGGACCGGACGGTCTCGTCCGATCGAAATAGTGCTTCCCATCTTCCCACGAGCGCGGGCCGCACTGCCGTTCGGGCACCGCGGAGCGTTCCGGCGCGCGGCTGTGCGGTGACCGAACGGGGCCTTGTGCGGTGACCGGACGGGCCTTGTGGGGCGTTGGGACGGGCCTTGTGCAGCGATGGGACGGCCCTTGTGCCGTGGCGGGCCGGGCCTCCATGATCCCGGCATGATCCTGGAAAGCGCCCTGCTCGACGTCCTGCCCGGCCAGGAGGACGAGTTCCTCGCCGCCTTCGCCGAGGCCCGCCCGCTGATCGCCGTCCAACGCGGGTTCCGCTCGCTGGAACTGCGGCGCTGCGTCGACGAGGGGCGCGGGTCGCGCTTCCTGCTGCAGGTGGAGTGGGAGACGCTCGCCGACCACACGGAGGGGTTCCGCGGCTCGGCCGAGTACGGCCGGTGGCGGGAGCTGCTGCACCGGTTCTACCAGCCGTTCCCGGTGGTCGAGCACTACGGGGAGCCGGTGCTGAGCGCCTGACGCGGCCGGCGCGGGGTCCGGGTGCGGGTCTGGGTGCGGGCTCCGGGTGCGGGCCCGGTTGTGCGACCAGGTGCTGCGACCGGGCATGTGGTCCGGGGTGAGGCCCGAGTGCGAGGTCCGGTGTGGGCCTCGGCATGAGGTCCGGTGTGAGCCCCGGCATGAGGTCCGGTTTGGGTCGGGCGGCGGCCCTTTGGTAGCGTGGGCTGCTGCACCTGGCCTCGGCATGCCCTCTCAGCTGGACCGACGGCCTCCAGCGTGCAACCCCTCCCCGGCCTTGGCCGGGGGGACACCCGTGATCCTTTTAGACAGACTGAGGCTCCTTCGTGGCGAACATCAAGTCCCAGATCAAGCGCAACAAGACCAACGAGAAGGCGCGCCTGCGCAACAAGGCCGTCAAGTCCTCGCTGAAGACCGCTCTGCGCAAGGCCCGTGAGGCCGCTGCCGCCGGCGAGACCGAGAAGGCCGTCGTGCTGGCCCGCGCCGCCTCCAAGGCGCTGGACAAGGCCGTGAGCAAGGGCGTCATCCACGCCAACCAGGCCGCCAACAAGAAGTCGGCTATCACCAAGCGCGTCAACGCCACCCAGGCCTGACGCCCGGGGGGCATGGCCCCCACCGCCACGGGACCGTCCGGCCCTCTACCCGGAACCCCGAGGCGTGCGAGACTCGCACCGCACGCGGCCTGCGTTCGCCACGCGGGTGCGGTGCACACCAGCTGTACGGCAGGCGCCGTAGCCGGTCTCTTCCCCAGAGGCCGACTGCGGCGCCTGTCGCGTTCCCGGCTCTGGTCGGGGCGCCGTGGCCACCGGTCATGCGCATGCGAGGGGACTTCGAGGTACGGCCGTATCGCGCCTGGGGTGGACAGAGCGCTTCGGCACCCGACACGCGGGACTGTTCGACGCCGTCACTGCCGCCGCAACCGGCTCGGCCCGGAGGTACGGGTCCGGTCCGTTCCCGGGCTGAGCCGAGCCGTCAGTAGGCGGGGCGGGAACCCGCCCGGGCGGCGCGGGCAACCGTGACCACCGCGCGTTCCAGGGCGAAGGCCGGATCGTCCGAGCCGCCCTTGACGGCGGCGTCGGCCTGGGCGATCGCGGTCAGCGCGGTCGCCACCGCGTCACCGGTCCAGCCGCGCATCTGCTGGCGGACCCGGTCGACCTTCCACGGCGGCATGCCCAACTCGCGGGCCAGGTCGGCCGGACGCATGTTCCGCCCGGCCGTCGCCAGCCGCCCGATGCTGCGCACGCCGGAGGCCAGCGCGTAGGTGATGCCGGTCGGCGGCTGCCCGACGGCCAGCGCCCAGCGCAACCGCTCCAGCGCCTCCGCCGCGCGTCCGGTGACGGCCAGGTCGGCCACCTCGAAGCCGGTCGCCTCGGCTCGGCCGCTGTAGTAGCGGGCCACCACCGTCTCGTCGATGGTGCCCTCGACGTCCGAGGTCAGCTGGCTGCACGCGGCCGCCAGCTCGCGCAGGTCGCTGCCGAGCGCGTCCAGCAGCGCCTGGCAGGCCTCCGGGGTCGCGGAGCGGCCCAGCGTACGGAACTCGCCCTTGACGAAGGCCAGCCGCTCACTCGCCTTGGTCAGCTTGGCGCAGGCCACCTCACGGCCGCCGGCCTTCCGCCCGGCGTCCAGCAGGCCCTTGCCCTTGGCGCCACCGGCGTGCACCAACACCATGATCACTTCTTCGGCCGGGGCCTCGATGTACGCCTTGACCTCCTTCACGGAGTCGGCGGAGAGGTCCTGGGCGGCCCGGATCACGATCACCTTGCGCTCGGCGAACAGGGAGGGCGTGGTCAGCTCGGCCAGGCTGCCGGGCTGGAGGCCGCCGGGCGGCAGGTCCCGCACGTCGGTGTCCGGATCCGCCGCCTTCGCCGCGGCCACCACCTGGGCCACCGCGCGGTCCAGCAGCAGCTCCTCCTGGCCGACCGCGAGGGTCAGCGGGGCGAGCAGGTCGTCGGGTGCACTCTTCCTGGCCATCGCCTACCAGCATCCCACGCGCCGCGGACACTCCCGCCCGGGGCCGCCCGGCCCGACCGGACCTGGACAATGGTCCGGTGACCGAGAACCACACCACCGATCTCCCGGACGTCGAGGACCCCTTCGTCCGCCAGTTGCTCGTCCTGCCCGACCGCGACGCCGCCGACGAGGCCGCCGAGGAACTCAGCGCCGACCACCCGGACCTCGGCGAACTGGAGATCGTCCGCGACGCCCTGGCCGGCGAGGACGACGCCGAGGACGCCCAGTGGCTCGTCGTCCTCGACCCCCCTGCCGACGGCTGGACCCCGGTCCTCCTCCACGCCCTCGACACCCTGGCCGCCTCCCACGAAGGCTGGCGCGAGGAGGCCTGACACCCGGCGCCCGGCCCCGCCGCCCACCAGCCGACCACACCAGGTCGGCCGAGGGGCCGGATGACCGAGGTGCCACCAGGCCGAGGGTAGACAACCGAGCCACGGGACCGGGGGACCGAAAACCGAGGGCTGCTGCGAGACCGAGCGGCGTCCGCGCTGTGCGTACGGCCGCTCGGCCACAACCGCACGAGCTTAATTGCACGGGCCGCGACCGCAGCGGACTCGGGCGGGCCCCGAGCACCGCCCCGGCCACGGGTAACCCGCACTACTCCGCGGCGGCGCGCTCCGGGC
>NZ_JBEPAK010000053.1:0-21097 GCF_040298565.1 Kitasatospora sp. NPDC001539
GAGCCGGCGCAGCCCGGCGGCGACGCCGGCCGCCCGGTCGTACAGCTCCTGGTAGGTCAGCACGCGGGAGCCCGCGCGCCGACCGGACCCGGCGGAGTCCGGTTGGCGGCCCCTTTGTCGTTCCCGGACGACCGACTCCCGGAGTCTTCCGGTCGACGGAATGTTGAACTCCGTATAACGATTTGATGCGCATGGGGCGGGGGGGATTTACAGTGAATAACAGTGCAATTTTACATATTAAATTAGTGGTGTCTCTCGCGGGCCGTTCCGGGGCCGATCTCCGGAGGGCGGACGTGGTGACCGTCACACGCCCTACCGCTTGCGATCCGGGCCCGGTGCGGGGTAGAAGGCCGGACGGTGAAAAGCGAGAGGCCCGGAACCTGACGGTTCCGGGCCTCTCGCGCTGCGGCGATCCCGACGGGACTTGAACCCGCGACCTCCACCTTGACAGGGTGGCGAGCTAACCAACTGCTCCACGGGACCAGAGTTTTCTGATCTCGTTCACTCGCTTGCCGCGCTGCGAACAAGACAGATCGTAGCCCATGGTGGGCCCCCAGGTCGAACTGGCTCCTGAAGGCCCACCCGCAGCTCAGAGGGTGGCCCGCGCGGCGTCCATCGCCTTCATGATCCGCTTCTCCGAGACGGGGCTCGGCGTGCCCAGCGACTGGGCGAAGAAGCTGACCCGCAGCTCCTCGATCATCCAGCGGATCGCCCGCACCTCCTCCGAGGGCTGCCGCCCGGCCGGCACCGCCGCCAGCAGCTCCCCGTACGCCTGCTGCACCTGCTGCACCTTCAGCAGCTGCTGGGCGTCGCGCTGGGGGTGGTTGGGCAGGGCCTCCAGCCGGCGGTCCACCGCCAGCAGGTACCGCTTGAGGTCGGGCAGCCGCTGCCAGCCGGTGGCCGTCACGAAGCCCGGGTGCACCAGCGAGGCCAGGTGCAGCCGGATGTCGTTCACCGCGTTCAGCAGCACCGGGCTGCTCACCGTCTTCAGCCGGGTCGACGCCTTGTGGAAGGCGATCAGCGCGGTGGCCGTCTTCAGCGTGGTGTCCGCGGACAGGTCGTACAGGTCCGCGCGCACCTTGTCGTGCAGCTTGCCGAAGGCCGCCTCGTCCCAGGCCGGGCCGCCCGCCAGGGTCATCAGCCGGTCCGTCGCGGCCGACACGACGTCCTCGAACAGGGCGCCGATCGAACCGTGCGGGCTGTGCGAGAGCGCCAGCTTCGCCTGGTTGCCGAGCCGTCCCTGGATCGACTTCGCGGGGGAGTTGACCGTCAGCATCAGCAGCCGGCGGGTGCCCTCCCACATCGCCTGCTCCTGCGCCTGCGGGGTGTCGAACAGCTTGACGCCCACCGACGCGCCCTCGTCCACCAGCGCCGGGTAGGCGCGCAGCGAGTGGCCGCGGGAGCGCTGCTCGAAGGTGCGCTGGAGCACCGGCAGCCCGGCCGGCCAGGCGGTCAGGCCGCTCTGCTCGATGCCCTGGCCGGAGGCCGCCGAGGAGAGCGTCTCCTTGAGCTTCGGCTTGAGCCGCAGCCGCAGCTCCTCCAGGTCCTTGGACTCGGCGAGCCTGCGGCGCCCGTCCACCACCCGGAAGGTCACCTTGAGGTGGTCCGGCACCCGGTCGTCGTCCCAGGCCTCCGGCGGCACCGTGACGGCCGTCAGGCGCTTCAGGGCGCGCTCCAGGGACGGCAGCAGCGGCTCCTGGCGGTCCTTCACCTCGCGCAGCGCCGCCCTGGCGAAGTCCGGCGCGGGCACGAAGTTGCGCCGCAGCGCCTTCGGCAGGGACTTGATGTACGCGGTGACCAGCTCCTCCCGCAGACCGGGGATCTGCCAGTCGAAGCCCTCCGCGGTCACCTGGTTGAGCACCGGCAGCGGGATGTGGACGGTCACGCCGTCCGCGTCGCTGCCCGGCTCGAACTGGTAGGTGAGCTTGAAGCGCAGCTTGCCCTGCTGCCAGTAGTCCGGGTAGTCGGCCTCGGTGACGCCGTCCGCGGCGTCGTTGATCAGCATCGACTTCTCGAAGTTCAGCAGGTCCGGCTGCTCGTGCCGGGCCTTCTTCCACCAGGAGTCGAAGTGCCGGGTGGAGACGATCTCGTCGGGCAGCCGGGCGTCGTAGAAGTCGAAGAGGGTCTGGTCGTCCACCAGGATGTCCCGGCGGCGGGCCCGGTTCTCCAGCTCCTCGACCTCGCCGAGCAGCTTGCGGTTCTCGGCGAAGAACCGGTGGTGGGTCTCCCAGTCGCCCTCGACCAGGGCGTTGCGGATGAACAGCTCGCGGCACAGCTCCGGGTCGATCCGCCCGTAGTTGACCTTGCGTTGGGCCACGATCGGCACCCCGTAGAGGGTCACCTTCTCGTAGGCCAGCACGGCGCCGGCCTTCTTCTCCCAGTGCGGCTCGCTGTAGCTGCGCTTGATCAGGTGGCCGGCCAGCGGCTCCACCCACTCCGGCTCGATCTTCGCGTTGATCCGCGCCCACAGCCGGGACGTCTCCACCAGCTCGGCCGACATCACCCAGCGCGGGGGCTTCTTGAACAGACCGGAGCCCGGGAAGACCGCGAAACGGGCGCCGCGCGCACCGGCGTACTCGCGCTTCTCCACGTCGTACAGGCCGACGTGGGAGAGCAGACCGGCCAGCAGCGACTGGTGGATCCGGTCGGCGTCCGGCTCGGCGTCCGGATGCGGCTCCTCGATGGTGACGCCCAACTGCTTCGCCACGGTGCGCAGTTGGGTGTAGACGTCCTGCCACTCCCGTATCCGCAGGTAGTTCAGGAACTCGGCCTTGCACATCCGGCGGAAGGCCGAGGAGGACAGCTCCTTCTGCTGCTCCCGGACGTAGCGCCACATCGCCAGGTAGGAGAGGAAGTCCGAGGTCTCCGAGGAGAACCGGCGGTGCCGGTCGTCGGCCGCCTGGCGCTTCTCGGCGGGGCGCTCGCGCGGATCCTGGATGGAGAGCGCGGCGGCGATCACCATGACGTCGCGCACGCAGCCGTTGCGGTCCGCCTCCAGCACCATGCGGGCCATCCGCGGGTCCACCGGCAGTTGGGCGAGCTTGCGGCCGAGCGGGGTCAGGCGCTTGCGGGGGTCCTTCTCGTCCGGGTTCAGCGCGCCCAGCTCGTGCAGCAGGTGCACGCCGTCCTTGATGTTGCGGGAGTCCGGCGGGTCGAGGAACGGGAAGGCGGAGATGTCGCCCAGGCCCGCCGCGGTCATCTGCAGGATCACCGAGGCCAGGTTGGTGCGCAGGATCTCGGCGTCGGTGAACTCGGGACGGGAGAGGAAGTCCTCCTCCGAGTACAGCCGGATGCAGATGCCGTCCGAGGTGCGGCCGCAGCGGCCCTTGCGCTGGTTGGCGCTGGCCTGGCTGATCGCCTCGATCGGCAGCCGCTGCACCTTGGTGCGGTGGCTGTAGCGGGAGATCCGGGCGGTGCCCGGGTCGATCACGTACTTGATGCCGGGGACGGTCAGCGAGGTCTCGGCCACGTTGGTGGCCAGCACGATCCGGCGCAGGTTGGAGCGCTGGAACACCCGGTGCTGCTCGGCCGAGCTCAGCCGGGCGTACAGCGGCAGGACCTCGGTGCCCCGCAGCTTGAGCTTGGTGAGGGCGTCGGCGGTGTCGCGGATCTCGCGCTCGCCGGAGAGGAAGACCAGGATGTCGCCGGGGCCCTCGTCCTGCAGCTCCTGGGCGGCGTCGCAGATCGCCTGGATCTGGTCCCGGTCGCGGTCGGCGTCGGCCGCGTCGTCGTCGTCCGTCTCCTCGACGATCGGCCGGTAGCGGACCTCGACCGGGTAGGTGCGGCCGGACACCTCGATGACCGGGGCGTCGCCGAAGTGCCGGGCGAAGCGCTCCGGGTCGATGGTCGCCGAGGTGATCACGACCTTGAGGTCGGGGCGGCGGGGCAGCAGCTGCTTGAGGTAGCCGAGCAGGAAGTCGATGTTGAGACTGCGCTCGTGCGCCTCGTCGATGATCAGGGTGTCGTACTGGCGGAGGTCCCGGTCGGTCTGGATCTCCGCCAGCAGGATGCCGTCCGTCATCAGCTTGACCAGGGTGTCCTGGCCGACCTGGTCGGTGAACCGGACCTTCCAGCCGACCGCCTCGCCCAGCGGGCTGTTCAGCTCCTCCGCGACGCGCTCGGCCACCGTGCGGGCGGCGATCCGGCGCGGCTGGGTGTGGCCGACCAGGCCGCGCACGCCGCGGCCCAGCTCCAGGCAGATCTTCGGGATCTGGGTGGTCTTGCCGGAACCGGTCTCACCCGCGACGATCACCACCTGGTGGTCCCGGATCGCCGCCAGGATGTCGTCCTTCTTCTGGCTGACCGGCAGCTCGGCGGGATAGCTGATCTCCGGGACGGCACTGCGGCGCCGCTCGACCACCAGCTCCGCGCGGTCGATGTCGGCGGCGATCTCGGCGGCGATCTTCTGGCGGGCCTCGGGCTTGCGGACCCGGCGGGCCCCCTCCAGCCGGCGCCCGATCCGCACCTGGTCGCGCAGGGTCAGCTCGGGCAGACGGGCGGCCAGCTCACCGATCCCGGGACCCTCGGCGGGCGCGGGGGCGGACTGGACTGCGGGAGAACTCACTGCGGGCATCCCTCTAGGTTCGCAAGGAGGCACGGCGGAGCGCACCTCGGTTTTCGAGCCCCTCCAGTGTCACAGCCGCCGGCCGGGAATCGCGAACGGCGGGGCAACGGTCCGGGGCCGCCGCGGGCTCTGGCGGGGGAGGGGGTGTTCATGGGCGAGCAGAAGGCCGGCCGGGACGAGGAGTTCCGGGCGTTCGCCGGCAGTGCGTGGTCGCGGCTGCTCAGGACGGCGTACCTGCTGGCGGGCGAGCGGCACGGCGCCGAGGACCTGGTCCAGCAGACGCTGGAGCGGACGTACGTGGCGTGGGAGAGGGTCCGGGCGGCCCACGACCCGAACGCCTACGTCCGCCGGATCCTGGTCAACGAACACGCCCGGAAGTTCCGGCGCAGACTCACCGAGTACCTCGTGCCGGCCGTCCCGGAACGCCCGGCACCCGCCGGGGCCGACCCGGAGGACCGCGCCGCGCTGCTCACCGCGCTCGCCGCCCTGCCGCCGCGCCAGCGCGAGGCCGTGGTGCTGCGCTACTGGGAGGACCTCACCGAGACCCAGACCGCCGCGGCGATGGGCTGCTCGGTCGGGACGGTGAAGAGCCAGGCGGCCAGGGGGCTGGCCAAGCTCCGGGCGGCCCCCGCACTGAGCGAGCTGACGACTGTCGGAGGCGGAAGATGAGCAGGGAGTCCATGCGCGGGGACGAGGGCTCGGCGCCGGCGGTCGCGGCCGCGGCCGCGTCCGGGCTGAGCGACCTGGCCGGGAGCGTCGAGGCGGGGCCCGTGCCGTACGAGCGGCTGATCGCGGGCGGGCGGCGCCGGCTGCGGCGCCGGCGGCTGCTGACCGCCGCGGCGTCCGCGGTGCTGGTCGTGGCGGTGGCCGGGGCGGTGGCGGCGTCCGGCGGGTACGGGCGTCGGGCGGGCGGCTCGGCGGTGGCGGCCGGGCCGGCCCCGTCCGCTCCGGTGGGCGCGGCCGCTCCCGGCGGTGCCGCGCGGGACCCGTTCACCCCGGTCCGGACCATGGTCGGGCAGGGGTTCGCGGACGGCAGGAGGTGGCAGGCGTGGGTGGCGCTGTGGCCGGCCACCGCGACCGCGGAGGACGGTGCGCGACAGGACCGGCTGATCGTCGCGGACGGGCGCGGCGGCGCCGGCGACCCGCCGCCCGGTCGGGGCGGCACGGGGACCGGGCTGACCTGGCGCCCCATGCGGGACGTGGTGGCGCTCTACCTCGTCGTCGACGGCGAGGAGCAGGGCGGCCGATCGTGGCAGCAGGTCCCGGCACCGGGAGCACCGGCCGCCGGGCCGCCCGGCGTCGAGGAGGGCGGAGCGGCGTTCGAGGACCAGGGGGCGCCGGACAGCCGCCTCCCGGTCGTGATCGTGGGCGTCCGCCCCGACGTCGCCAGGGTCGCGGTCACCTGGCACGGTGGCGGCTCCACCGAGGCCGTACCCGTTCCGGTGGGGGACTCGCCCACGCGCTGGTTCGCCATCGCCGGCACGCGGGACGTCGACGCCGGCACCCTCCGCTACCTCGGCGCGGACGGCGGCCTGATCGGCAGCAGCGACCAGTGGTTCCGGTCCCGCTGAGGCCGCGGGCGCGCCCGGGGAGTCAGTGCGCTGGGGTGGTCGGTGCGCTGTGCCCCGGGTGGCCGGTGCGTTGCATCCCCGGTTGTCGGTGCCTTGCGTCGCGGGTGGCCGGTGCCCTGCGCCCGGTTGTCAGTGCGCCGCGTCACAGTGGACTCCGGTGCGGGTGACAGGGCGTCGAGAGGCGGAGGTGGCCGATGAGCGGCACGACGGGATTGTCCGAGGGCCGGCTCGGCCGGATGCGCGCGGTGCTGGCCGGGCACGTCGAACAGGGCCAGGTGCCGGGCCTGGTGGCCGCCGTGGAACGGGACGGCGACACCCACGTCGAGGTGCTCGGCAGCCGGGACACGGCCGGCACCGCCCCGATGCGGCGGGACACCCTGTTCCGGATCGCCTCGATGACCAAGCCGATCACCGCGGCGGCCGCCCTCACCCTGGTCGAGGAGTGCCTGCTGCGGCTGGACGACCCGGTCGACGACCTGCTGCCCGAGCTGGCCGACCGCAGGGTGCTGCGCCGCCCGGACGGCGAGCTCGCCGACACCGAGCCGGCCGTCCGGCCGATCACCCTGCGCGACCTGCTCACCTTCGGGCTCGGCTACGGCTTCGCGATGCTCCCGCCCACCGCCCCGATCGTCCGGGCCACGGCCGAGCGCGGCGTCGACGTCCGGCCGCCCCGGACGGACTACCCCGAGCCGGACGAATTCCTGCGGCTGCTCGGCGAGTTGCCCCTGCTGCACCAGCCCGGCGCCGGCTGGCACTACCACACCGGCTCGACCGTCCTCGGGATCCTGCTCGCCCGCGCCTGCGGCAAACCGCTCGGCGAGGTGCTGCGCGAGCGCGTCCTCGACCCCCTCGGCATGCGCGACACCGGGTTCACCGTGCCGGCCGACCAACTGCACCGGCTCCCCGTCGAGTACGTGCGCGACCGCGCGAGCGGCCGGCTCGTCCCGTACGACGACCCGGCCGACAGCGCCTGGGCCCGGCCGGCGCGCCTCGACGACGGCGGCGGCGACCTCGTCTCGACGCTCGACGACTACCTCGCCTTCGCCCGGATGCTGCTGGCCGGCGGCGAGGGCCCCGGCGGCGTGCGCGTCCTCTCCCGCCCGGCCGTCGAGCTGATGACCACCGACCACCTCGGTCCCGCCCGACTCGCCGCCGCCGCACCCCTGTTGGGGCGTGACGAACTCACCGGCTGGGGCTTCGGCCTCTCCGTCGCCACCCGTCGCACCGGCTTCGCCGCCCCCGGCCGTTACGGCTGGGACGGCGGGCTCGGCACCGTGTGGTTCAACGACCCGGCGGAACGGCTGACCGGCGTCCTGCTCACCCAGCGGATGTTCGAGAGCGCCACCCCGCCGGCCGTGGCACGGGACTTCGAGGTGCTCAGCTACCAGGCCGTGGCGGGGTGAGCGCGGCCTCGTCGGCGTCCGGCAGCCAGTCGCGGGCCGGGTCGTACTCCAGCCACCGGCTGCGAGCCGCCTCCGCGGTGAACGCCCGCAGCAGCCGCTCCAGTTGGGGGTGCGGATCGGTACCCCGCTCGGCCCGCCAGAGCAGCGACCAGGCGTACAGCGGCGTCGGGCCGACCAGCGGGACGGTGCGCACACCGGGGCGGTCGGGCAGCGGGTTGTCGGCGGGCACCAGGGAGAAGCAGGCCGGGTCGGCCGCGACCTGGTCGACGAAGTGCTCCAGGCCCAGGTTGGTCGAGCCGACCCGCTCGGCGATGCCGAAGCGGGTGGCGAAGCGGTTCAGGAAGTCCAGCCGGTCCACCGCCGCCGGGTAGCGCAGCACACTGCCGCCCAGCTCGGCCGGGCTTAGCGTGTCGCGGCCGGCCAGCGGATGGTCCACGGACAGCAGGGCGTCGACCGGCTCCAGCCGCACCAGGCGGTGCGTCAGCCCGGCGTCACCGCCGTCCGGCAGGGCGTGCACCCGGCCGAACCCGGCGTCCGACTCCCCGCGCAGCACCGCCGCCGCGACCGACGGCAGATCCCGCCCCGGCACCGGATCCACCTCCAGGCCGGGCGCCGCGTCCACCGCCTGAGCGAGCGTGCGCATCGGCGCGTAGAGGTGCCCCCACACGTCGATCCGCAGCGGCCGCCCGGCGCCCTGCACGGCGGCCACCGCCCGCTCCCCCTGCGCCAGCACCCACCGGGCCGGCTCCAGGAACCGCCGGCCGGCCCCCGTCAGGGCCACCCCGCGGGCGTCCCGCTCCAGCAGGCGCACCCCCAGCGCCGCCTCCAGCCGGGCCACCCGCTTCGACAGCCCCTGCTGACTGATCCCCAACCGTCCGGCGGCCCGCCCGAAGTGCGACTCCTCGGCGGCCACCACGAACGCCCGCACCTGCCCCAGATCCAGATCCACCCGGGCACCCTAAGCCGTGCCCGGACTCCGGGGCCTTCGGCTCCCCCCCTTGCCCCTCTTCTTCGTGCCCCTCTTCCCCACCTTTCCTTCCCCACCTTTCCTTCCCCATCCTTCCCTCCGCACCTGGGCGACAACTGTCGGTTGTCGCCGCCCGCCGCCGGTTGTTGGACCCCGCCGGGCCGGGCGCGGTGAGCTGGAGACCGGTCCGACGGAAGGGGAGCGGGAATGAAGGCGCTGGTGGCGGCGGACGGGACGGTCCGGTTCGCGGAGGTGGAGCAGCCGCGGCCGCGGCCCGGCGAGGTGCTGGTCAAGGTGGAGGCCTTCTCGGTGAACCGGGGGGAGACGTTCCAGCTGGAGGCGCCCAGGCCCGGGTGGCGGCCGGGCAAGGACGTCGCCGGACTGGTCGTGCAGGCCGCCGCCGACGGCACCGGGCCCGGCGTGTGCCGGCGCGTGGTCGGCCACCCGCCGGCCGGGGGATGGGCCGAGTACGTGTGCGTGCCGACCACCTCGCTCGCCGAACTGCCCGACAGCCTGGACGCCGTACGCGCCGCCGCCCTGCCGCTCGCCGGCCTCACCGCGCTGCGGCTGCTCCGGACCGCCGGGGCCCTGGCCGGGCGGCGGGTGCTGATGACCGGGGCCTCCGGCGGGGTCGGCCACTACCTCACCGAGCTGGCCGCCGCGGCCGGGGCCGAGCTGACCGTCGTCACCGCCTCCCCGGAACGCGGCCGCCGACTGGCCGAGCTGGGAGCCGCCGAGGTGGTGCACGACCTCGCCGAGGCCCGCGGCCCGTACGACCTGGTGCTGGAGTCCACCGGCGGCGCGGCCCTGCCGCTCGCCCTCGCCCGGCTGGCCCGGCGCGGCACCCTGATCTGGTTCGGGCAGGCCTCCCGGACGCCCGCCACGCTCGACTTCTTCGACTTCTTCAACGGCCCGGAGTCGGCCACCCTGCGGCACTTCCACTACGCCGACTCCGACGTGCCCGACGGCCAGGACCTGGCCGCCCTGGTGCGCCTGGCGGCCCAGGGCCGGCTGACCCCGGAGCTCGGCCGGATCGCGCCCTGGGAGGAGACCGCCACGGTGCTCGCCGACCTGCGCGAGCGCCGGATCCGCGGCAAGGCCGTCCTGACCGTCGCCTGATCCGCCGGGCCTGCCCGGTGGGTTTGCACCACCTGACCCGCCCGGCCCGCCCGGCCTGCTGCCCCTCGCGGGCCTCCCAACTCCCGGCACTGCTCACCCTCCTGGCACCCCTCACCGAAAGGGACTCCCACCATGTCCGTCCTCGACACCCCCGGGCTGCTGCCCGCCTTCATCGCCGAGAACCGCCCGCGCGCCCACGGCGCGGGCCTCGACCTCTACGAGTACGCCCGGGTGACGGCCCCGCTGACCTCCCTCCACGAATGGCCGGCCGCCTTCGCCGCCGCGGGCCGCCGGTACCGCGCCGAAGCGGAGCGCGCCGAGGCCGAGGGCCGCACCGTCACCGCCGGCACCTCCTACCGCACCGCCGCCCGCTGGTTCCACGCCGCCGGACTGCTGCCCCACCCCGACCGGGCCGCCGCCGCCCGGCTCGCCGCCGACGCGGACGAGGCGATGCGGCGGGCACTGGCCCTGCTGGAGCCGACCGCGGAACGGGTGGCGGGCGAGGGCTTCGCGGGCTGGCTGCGCCGCCCGGCCCGGGCCGGGGAGGCCGGAGCCCCGGTCGTGGTGGTCGTGCCGGGCATGGACTCCGCCAAGGAGGAGTTCCACGTCCTCGCCGAGGCCCTGCTGGCGCGCGGCCTGGCGGTGCTCGCGATCGACGGGCCCGGACAGGGCGTGCTCGCCGCCACCAGCGCGCCCGAACCCGACTACCACCACGTGGTCGGCCGCGCCCTCGACGCACTCGCCGGGCGCGACGGCCTCGACCCCGCCCGCACCGCCGTCGTCGGCCTCAGCCTGGGCGGCTACTACGCCGCGAAGGCCGCCGCCCACGAGCCCCGGCTACACGCCGCCGTGACGGTCAGCGGCCCCTACCGGCTGGACTGGGACGGCCTCGTCCCCTTCGTCACCGAGACCCTCACCCAGCGCTGCGGCAGCCCCGAGGCCGCCCGCGCCTTCGCGGCCCGGATCGACCTGACCGCCCTCGCCCCGACGATCACCCTCCCGCTGCTGGTGGTCGAGGGCGGCGAGGACCGCATCCCGGGCGTCACCGCCGCCACCGCCCTCGCCTCCCGGGCCCCGAACGCCGAACTCCTCCTCGTCCCCCACGGCAACCACCTGCTCGGCACCGCCCTCCCCGACTGGCTCCCCACCACCGCCGACTGGCTCGCCACCCGCCTCGGCTGAACCGCCGGGGGCGCACGACGGAACAGCACTCCGCGGCTCGTCCCGACGCGACCGACCGGGACGTCCGTCAAGAGGTCCTGCGCGATCAAGACGCTTCTGCACGACAACCTTTGCGGACCCGGCGGCAACTGATGGACGATCCGGCCCGCATCCGCGGGCCGCCGCTCCAGAAGGACGGACCGTTGCCAGATCTCGACCGACGCACACACCGCCGACGCCCGGCGACCCGTCGCGTGCTCGCCACCGCCGGAGTCCTCGCCGTCATGGGCGCCACTGTCCCCCTGATCGCCGAGGCCGCCCTGACCCCGAAGGCCCACACGCTGACCGTGGCCTCTGACGGCAGTGGCCGATACCGAACCGTGCAATCGGCGGTAGACGCCGCGCGGCCGGGCGATCGGATCCGAATCGCCAAGGGCACCTACCACGAGGTGGTACGGGTGCCGGCCGGCAAGGACGGGCTGACCGTCACGGGAGCCACCGGGAACCCCGCCGACGTCGTCATCAGCTACGGCAACTCCGCCGGCACGGCCAGGTCCGGCGGCGGCCAACTCGGCACCGAGGGCAGCGCCACGGCCACCTTCGCAGCCACCGGACTGACCGTGGAGAACCTGACCGTCGAGAACACCTTCGACCGGGCCGCGGCTCACGTCGGCAGCGCGACCCAGGCCGTCGCCCTGGCGGCAGAGGGCGACCGCCAGGTCTTCCGCAACGACCGCATCATCGGTCACCAGGACACCCTGCTCGCCTGGTCCCCCGATGCCACCGCGCAGACCCGCCAGTACTTCACCGACGACTACGTCGAGGGCGACGTCGACATGATCTTCGGCAACGCCACCGCCGTCCTCGACCACGCGACCATCCAGGCCGACGACGACGGCGCTCCTGCCGACGGCCTCAACGGCTTCCTCACCGCTGCCAACACGGAGACGTCCCACAAGTACGGCTTCCTGATCACCGACAGCACCGTCCGCTCCACCGCGAAGGACGGCACCTACTACCTCGGCCGGCCCTGGCACCCCACCGCCACCGCCAGTGCCCAGGTCGTCGTCCGCAACACCGCGCTCCCGGCCGCGATCAAGGGCGCCACCCCGTGGACCGACATGAGCGGCTTCTCCTGGCGTTCGGCCCGCCTCGCCTCGTACGGCAACACCGGTCCGGGTGCCGCCACCGGTGCCGACAGTCCGCAACTGCCGGCGGCCCAGGCCGGCGAGTACGCCGCCACGGCGTACCTCGCGGGCACCGACGGCTGGAACCCGGTCGCGGCCTCACACGGCACCGGATCGACCGTGCCGGCCGGAACAGCGACCGGTGACACCCGCCATGTCACCGAGCCCGCACTGCCCACCACCGTCTGCGCCACCGTTCCCGCAGTCCGGACCATGCCCACCCGCGCTACCGACCAGGGCAGCGAGACCACTCCACCGGACACGATCCGCATCCAGCATGCCCTCGATACCTGCGCCCAGGCCGGACAGCAGACCGTGTCCGTCCGCCTGCAGGCGACGGACTCCAGCCGCGACGCCTTCCTCACCGGACCGCTGACCGTTCACCAAGGCGAAGTCCTGCTGCTGGACAGCGGTGTCACCCTCTACGGCTCGCGCAACCCCGCCGATTACCAGATCAGCGGCAAGCCGCGCTGCGGCACCCTCGCCTCCTCCGGCGGTGGCTGCAAACCACTGATCAGCGTCGCCGGAGCCAACGCCGGCATCGAGGCCGTCCGGGCCGCCGACGGGAGCCAGGGCCGCATCGACGGCCGCGGCGACCAGACCGTCCTCGGCACCACCACCAGCTGGTGGCAGCTCGCCACCGACGCCCAGAAAGCCGGCTCCAACCAGAACAACCCCCGCCTGATCCAGGCCGACAACTCCGACAACTTCACCCTCTACCACGTCGACCTGCTGAGCTCCCCCAACTTCCATGTCGTCTACAACGGCGGCAACGGCTTCACCGCCTGGGGCGTACGCATCAAGACCCCCGCCACCGCCCGCAACACCGACGGCATCGACCCGGCCGGCGCCACCAACGTCACCATCACCGACTCCTCCATCATGGACGGCGACGACGGCATCGCCATCAAGGGCGGCAACAAGTCCAGCAGCAACATCACCGTGACGAACAACCACTTCTACGGCACCCACGGCATCTCCATCGGCAGCGAGACCACCAGCGGCGTGACCAACGTCCTCTTCCGCGACAACACCCTCACCGGCACCGACGCCCTCGGCAACACCAGCAGCTCCAGCACCGGCATCCGCATCAAGAGCTCCCCCGCCAACGGCGGCAGGGTCACCGGCGTCACCTACCTGAACACCTGTCTCGACGCCGTCCGCGCCCCGCTCGTGTTCGACACCCACTACTCCGGCGGCAGCGGCCCCAACGCTCCCTGGTTCACCGGCATCACCGTCGACGGCGTCACCGCGACCCACTCCCCCAGCGGCGCGAAATCCACCCTGGTCGGACTGGACAAGGCCCACCCGCTCGAACTGACCCTGCAACACGTCAACCTCGACGTCACCACGGCGACCGCCGCCAACGCCCGCATCACCGCCACCGACACCAACCTCCACCCGTCCGGCCCCGACGTCACCCTGACCACCACCGGTGGTCCGGGCACGGCCCCCACCTGTACCTTCCCCGCCTTCCCTGCCCTCTGACACCACCACCGACCGGGCCGCGCCCGCTCCTCCGGGCCCGCTCCTCCGGGCTCGCTCCTCCGGGCTCGTGGGGGAGGCTTGGGGCATACCACCGGGCACCCGCGGACACCTGCTGAGCCACGGCCCTGTCGGAGGCCGGCTTGGCCCTCGTCGTGGATGCGCAGGAGAACGACTGTGGCCCCGCCGAAGAGCGGGGCCACAGTCGTTCTTTCGCCTACTTCAGCGGTGCACCGCCCGAGTTGCGGTACGCGATGGTCTTGTCGACCAGGTTTCCGCCGTCGGTCTCGGGTGTGGTCTGCTCCTGCTGACCCGCGCCGAAGAGCAGACCGGCGATGTGCGCGTTCGCCACCTGGTCCATGTGCGCGAAGAACCAGTCCACCTTGTCGTCCTTGTAGTGGTTGAGCGTGTTGTTCTGCGCCATGTTGCCCACCGGGATCTGCCACAGGACCACCGGCTTGCCCACGGACTCGGCCATCGTCTTGTAGAACGACAGTTGGGCGGCGGCCTTCTGGTCGGTCCAGAAGTTGTCGAGGCCGCCGTGGGCGGGCTGCGCGTACCAGCCCGCGTCGCGGTCCGACACGTCGGTGGCCAGGAAGTCGGCGTTCTGTGCGCCGAGGCGGGCGTAGTCCTTGACGCACTGCGGGGTGTTCTGCTGCCAGTCGAAGCAGGACAGGTGCATTCCGACCGCGGTGTTCGGAGCGTACTTGTGCGCCATCGAGATCAGGCACTGGGCGAGTCCGGCGGCGCTGTTCTCCTGCGATCCACAGTCCGTCGGGTCCGCGGCCGTGACCTGCGCGGCGACCTGGTGCGGGTCGCCGAGCGACCGGACGTAGCCCCAGAAGTCGGGCTCGAGGTCGATCATGTCGTGCGAGGTGCCGATCTTCTGGAGGAAGAAGCGGTAGTCGTGCAGGTACCGGGTGAGCAGGTCGACCCTGTTGATGGCTTTGACCTCGCCCGGACCGTCGCCCTGGCCCGCCGCGTCGCCGAGGTCGCGCAGCGAGTACCAGGTCCAGAGGAACTTCTGCGGGCGCGGCTTGCCCTGGTAGGTCTCCTGAGCCGCCTTGGCGTCCCGCCAGGTCACGTACGTGCCGGGCGCCGTGGTGCTGCCGTTCCAGCAACCCCACCAGCCCGTCCACCCGTCCTGGCAGCGGGCCGCCGTGTAGTACTCCGACGAGGGTGCGGGCTGGCTGTGCACGTAGGCGTACTGCACGTCGAACGGGGCGGCGTTCGCCGATGCGTCGGACATCGAGCCGCCGATGAGCACCGTGTTGCTGCCCATGAAACTCTTCGCCGAGTTGCTGCCGCCCGGCGTGGCGGGCTTCGTGGGCGTGGCGCTGCTGCCGGAGCCCCCCGAGTTCCCGGTGCCTCCGGCGCTGCCGGCCGGGACGAGCTGCCACTGCTGGTTGGCGCCGTTCCAGTCGTGGTACTGGGCGATCTGGCCCCCGTCGGACTTGGAGCCGAGCGGGACCTCCACGGCCTTGCCGCTGAAGGTGTTGATCAGACGCACGTAGCCGTCCGACGACTTTGCCAGGTGGAACTGCTGGTTGGCGCCGTTCAGGTCACTCCACTGCCTCACCTGGGAGCCTTCGGCCTTCGACCAGCCGTAGTCGTCCAGCACCTTTCCGGAGTACCGGTTCTGCAGCCGGTAGTTCCCGTCACCGGCGTCGAGGAACTTCCACTGCTGGTTCGCCTCGCCGGTGCGGCTCCACTGCACCACCGAAGCGCCGTCGTACGCGCCGTAGCCGTAGTCGTCCAGCACCTGGCCGGTGCTGCGGTTGACCAGCAGGTACCAGGGGCTCGTGTCCACGGCCACGGTGCCCGCCGTGGCCGTGTTGACCACGGTCACGGAGGCGCCCACGACCGCCAGGCCGACAGCCGCCCAGAAGCTCCGGCGCTGGTACAGCCGACGGCCGCGATGCGATGGACGGGCTCCGCGCCCGTGGCCGCCCGCCCGTGCGATGCCACTGTCGACGTGGGAGGGGCGAGGGACATCTCTGTGCTCGCGTTCAAGGGACACGTCTGTGCTCTCTTTCAGCCGTCGCATCTGACCGAACCACGTGGCCGGACACCACTGAGTGGCCGCGGAGGCCGAGAAGGTTGCCGCGAAGAGCCGGAGATCTTTCGTCCTGACCGCCTTCCGTCCGCCGCGGAACACGGAGAGGCGCTTCCTGGCGGACCAGTACATCGTCGGCGTCCGCCCGCACAGCGGCCGGCGCCGACCAGGCCTGCGACCAGGCCTGCGACCGGTGAGAACCGCAGGGATCTGCACACGCCGGAGTCGTTCGCACCGGGAGCAGAGAGGCCTTCCAAGGCTTCCGCCTACGGCACCGCCAGGCCATGGTCGAAAGTCGAAGGCTGGTGATCGGCGTCACCCTGCCTCGAACCCCGGCAATCGAACGGGCTGCCCGGGTTCGCCGCGACTCGGGGCCGTTGGCGTCAGGGTTGGCGTCGGACGGCACGAAAATGCCCCCGAAGCGAGCTGCTTCGAGGGCATCGTGCCTGTTCAGGCTATGTGGCCAGGGCCGGGGTCGAACCGGCGACCTTCCGCTTTTCAGGCGGACGCTCGTACCAACTGAGCTACCTGGCCGTACTGCACCGTCTCTGGCGAGACGAGCGATCCCGACGGGACTTGAACCCGCGACCTCCACCTTGACAGGGTGGCGAGCTAACCAACTGCTCCACGGGACCTTGTAGTGGCGAGCCACTAAGGTCTTGCGATCACTGCACTTTACTACGGTACTGCGCGTGCCCCCAACGGGATTCGAACCCGTGCTACCGCCTTGAAAGGGCGGCGTCCTGGGCCACTAGACGATGAGGGCTTGCGGCCTGTCCCGCTGTTTCCAGCGTTCGGGGACGTCGAGAAGCATATGGGATGCGGGGCGGATCGCCAAAACGGGTTTGGGCCGGGTGGGGGCGCGGGCCGTGAGTGCCCGGCAGGGGGCGGGGGTCAGGACCAGCCGAGGTCGTCGAGTTCGTGGTCGTCGAAGCCGAAGTGGTGGGCGACCTCGTGGATGACGGTGGTGCGGACCTCCTCGACCACCTGTTCGCGGGTGTCGCAGTGGCGCAGGGTGGGGCCGCGGTAGATCAGGATGCGGTCGGGCAGGACGCCGGCGTACCACTCGCCGCGCTCGGTGAGCGGGGTGCCCTCGTAGAGGCCGAGGAGTTCCGGGTCGCCGGGGTCGGGTTCGTCCTCGACGAAGACCGCGACGTTGTCCATCATGGCGGCGAGCTGCGGGGGAATCTGGTCCAGGGCGTCGCTGACCAGCGTCTCGAACTCTTCCCGGGTCATCTCCACCGGATCATTGTCGGGTCTGGGATGACGGTGTGCCAGGCAGCGGACAGCGGTGTTTGATGGGGCTGTGACGACCTCGGAGGGCGCGATGGACGACACCGCGGAGGAGCCCGCGCGGACGAGGCTGCCGGGTGCGGCGGCGGCGCGCGGCCGGGCGCCCGTGCTGCGCGGGCAGGGGCCGGCCGTCGCGGTGGTCGCGGCGGGCGGGGTGATCGGGGCGGTGGCCCGGTACGCGGCCGGGCTGGGCTGGGAGACCGGGCCGACGGCCTTCCCCTGGACGACGCTGCTGGTCAACGTGGTCGGCTGCGCGGTGATCGGGGTGTTCCTGGTGGCCGTCACCGAGGGGCGGCCGGCGCATCCGCTGCTGCGGCCGTTCTTCGGCACCGGGGTGCTGGGCGGCTTCACGACCTTCTCGACGTACGCGGTGGACGTGCGCCGGCTGCTGGAGGCGGGGCGGCTCGGGCCGGGGCTGGCGTACCTCGGGCTGACCCTGTTCGGTGCGCTGGGCGCGGTGTGGGCGGCGGCGGTGCTGACCCGGCGTCTGATCCGCCGTCGGCTCCCCGGGCCGGCCCGGGGAGCGGTCCGTGGCGGGGGTGGCCGGTGAGCCGGCTGAGCGGGCCCGCGCTGCGGTTGACCGCGCTGGTCGGCGAGAGCGACAGGTGGCACCACCGCCCCGTGTACAGCGAGATCGTGCACCGGGCGCGGGCTGCCGGGCTGGCCGGGGCGAGCGTGTTCCGGGGGATCGAGGGCTTCGGCGCCTCGTCGCTGGTGCACACGGCGCGCCTGCTGTCGTTGAGCGGGGACCTGCCGGTGGCGGTGGTGATCGTGGACGAGGAGGAGCGGGTGCGGGCGTTCCTGCCGCAGTTGGAGGAGCTGGTGGGGGAGGGGCTGGTGGTGCTTGACCGCTGCGAGGTCGTCCGCTACACCGGCCGGGGAGCAGGGGGAGCAGGGGGAGCAGGGGGAGCAGGGGGAGCGGGCGGAACCGCTACGGCCCTCGAAGGGACGGACCCGGGCAGAACGGACCCGGGCAGCACGGGCCCGGGCGGGGGAGCGGAGTGAACTGGCTGCTGGTGGTGGCGGGTGCGGCGGTCGGCGCGCCGCTGCGGTACCTGACCGACCGGGCGGTGCAGTCCCGGCACGACTCGGTGTTCCCGTGGGGCACCTTCACGGTGAACGTGTCCGGCTGCCTGGTGCTCGGCCTGCTGACCGGGGCGGTGGCGGCCGGCGCGGCCTCCGAGCAGGTCCGACTCCTGGTCGGCACGGGCTTCTGCGGGGCGCTGACCACCTACTCGACCTTCTCGTACGAGACGCTGCGGCTGGCCGAGTCGGGCGCCGTGCGCTACGCGGCGGCCAACGTGGCCGGCAGCCTGGCGGCCGGGCTGGCCGCCGTGTACGCGGGGGCGGAGCTCGCCTCGGCGCTCTGGGGCTGAGCCGACCCGGGGCCGGCGGCCCGGCGGGGCGCGACGAGCACCGCGCCGACCCGTGTCCCGGCGCACCCGGTGCGCGTTGGGCACCGGAAGCGGCCGCGCGTCAGTGGGCGGCCCGGGTGGGGCGGTGGAGAGGGAGCGCGGTGGCTTCGGTACGGGCGGTGCGGACGGTCGGCGCGCGGGTGGCCGCGCCGGTGCGGGAGACGGCGGCCCGGCGGTCGCGCGGGGTGCGGGCGGCGGCGGTGCTGGCGGTGGCGGGACTCGGGCTGACCGGCTGCATGTCGGTCGGTCCGGCGGCGGAGGACAAGCCCGGCGGGGTGGCTCCGGTCGGGCAGGCCGGTCCGGTGGGCAAGCCGGGGGCGACCGGCGGGCCCTCGGCCTCGCCGGGCGCCGGGCACTCGGGGGCGCCCTCGGGGCATCCGGAGCGGCCGGGCGGCGTGCAGGCCGAGAACGCGCCCCCCGGGGCCACGGCCACCGTGGCGGGCGAGATCGCGCCCGGCGCGAACGGCGCGGTCGCCGGCGTGGTCCCGGTGCCGGCGGCGGGCGCCCCCGAGAACGCGCCGGGCGGCGCGGGTTCGACGGGCGGCGGGAACACGAGCCCCGCACCGCGCCCGGGCGGTGGCACCTCGGGCGGAGGCGGCGCCGGCGGCGCGGCCGGGTCCGGCACGGGCGGGGCGGGGGGCACCGGGGAGGGCCGCTCCGGGGGCTCCGCCGGGACGCCGTCGGCCACCCCGACCAGCCACCCGTCGAGCTCGCCGGAGCCCGAGCACACCACGCCCGCCGCGACCGTCCCGCCGGCCCCGCAGCCCTCCACCGGCAGCTCCGGTTCCTCGGCGCCGAGCCCTCGGGCGGCTGGGTAGCAGGGGCCTGGCCTGGGCGTTTGCCTTCGATCCGGAAGCTCCTCTATGGTGGTAGATCGTTCGTTTGATCCATTTGACTGGCGCCCTTTCCCATCTGGCGCCCTTGGCGCGTTCCGGCGATCCGTGGCTGACCGCATAGAGGCGGTTGTGAAACAGAACCCCGGACTTTGGCGCGTGCCACTTCCGGAAGGTTTTGCATGTCTCTCGTTGACGACGCCCGCTTCGCCATGCCCGCGAACGAGGCCGCCGCCGATGTCACCGACGCCCCCGACACCGCCGACACCACCGAACTGACCGCCGAGGCCGCGGAGATCGCCGCCGCGGAGACCGCCGCCGAGGCCACCGCCGAGGAGAGCGCGGAGGCCGCCGAGCCGACCATCACCTTCGGCGACCTGGGCCTGCCGGACGAGATCGTCCGCGCCCTCGCCAAGCGCGGCGTCACCACCCCGTTCCCGATCCAGGCCGCGACCATCCCGGACGCCCTGGCCGGCAAGGACGTGCTGGGCCGCGGCCGCACCGGCTCCGGCAAGACCCTCAGCTTCGGCCTGCCGCTGCTGACCCGTCTGGCCGACGGCGACCGCACCCGCGCCAAGCACCCGCGCGGTCTGATCCTCGTCCCGACCCGCGAGCTGGCCATGCAGGTCGCCGACGCGCTGGAGCCGTTCGGCTCGGTGCTCGGCCTGCGCCTCAAGGTCGTCTGCGGCGGCACCTCGATGTCGAACCAGATCTACGCGCTGGAGCGCGGCGTCGACGTCCTCGTCGCCACCCCGGGCCGCCTGCGCGACCTGATCAACCGCGGTTCGGCCAAGCTCGACGACGTCCAGGTCGCCGTCCTCGACGAGGCCGACCAGATGGCCGACATGGGCTTCCTGCCCGAGGTCACCGAGATCCTCGACCAGGTGCCGGCCGGCGGCCAGCGCCTGCTGTTCTCCGCCACCCTGGAGAACGAGATCGACACCCTGGTGAAGCGCTACCTGAACGACCCGGTCACCCACGAGGTCGACCCCTCGGCCGGCGCCGTCACCACCATGACCCACCACATCCTCGTGGTGAAGCCCAAGGACAAGGCGCCGATCACCAACGCGATCGCCGCCCGCAAGGGCCGCACGATCATCTTCGTCCGCACCCAGATGGGCGCCGACCGCGTCGCCGAGCAGCTGATCGAGGCCGGCGTGAAGGCCGACGCGCTGCACGGCGGCATGACCCAGGGCGCCCGCACCCGCGTCCTGGGCGACTTCAAGGACGGCTACGTCAACGTGGTCGTCGCCACCGACGTCGCCGCCCGCGGCATCCACGTCGACGGCATCGACCTGGTCCTCAACGTGGACCCGGCCGGCGACCACAAGGACTACCTGCACCGCTCCGGCCGCACCGCCCGTGCGGGCCGCTCCGGCACCGTCGTCACCCTGGTGCTGCCGCACCAGCGCCGCGGCGTCTTCCGCCTGATGGAGGACGCGGGCGTCGACGCCAGCCGCCACATCCTGGACCACGCCTTCGACGCCGAGGTCGCCCGGATCACCGGCGCCCGCTCGCTCACCGAGGTCCAGGCCGAGAGCGCCGCGAACATCGCCGGTGCCGCCGAGCGCGAGCTCGCCGACATGACCCGCCAGCTGGAGCGCGCCCAGCGCCGCGCCACCGAGCTGCGCGAGGAGGCCGACCGCCTGGCCGCCCGTGCGGCGCGCGAGCGGGCCGAGCTGGGCATCGAGGACGAGGCCCCGGCCGCCGAGGAGGCGGGCGAGCAGGCCGAGACCCCGGTCGTCGCCGAGGCCGCCGCCCCCGCCGCGGCCGCGCCGCAGGCGGAGGACCGCGCCCCGTCGTACCGCGAGGTGCGCAGCGAGCGTCCGGCGTTCTCGCGCGACCGTGACCGCGATGACCGCCGTTCGGGTGGCTTCGACCGTGACGAGCGTCGTTCGGGCGGTTTCAACCGCGACCGTGACGACCGTCGTTCCGGTGGCTTCGGTGGCCGTGACCGCGATGACCGCCGTTCGGGTGGCTTCGACCGTGACGAGCGTCGTTCGGGCGGTTTCAACCGCGACCGTGACGACCGTCGTTCCGGTG
>NZ_JBEPAK010000053.1:21197-32417 GCF_040298565.1 Kitasatospora sp. NPDC001539
GCTTCGGTGGCCGTGACCGCGATGACCGCCGTTCCGGTGGCTTCGACCGCGACGAGCGCCGCCCCGGCGGTTTCGCCGGCCGCGACGACCGCGGCGGCCGTTCCTTCGGCGACCGTCCGGCCCGTTCCTTCGGTGACCGTCCGTCCTTCGGCCGGGACCGCGACGAGCGCGGCGCCAGCAGCCGTCCGTTCGCGCGCCGCGACGACCACCGCTCCGGCGGCCGTCCGCAGGCCGACCGCGGTGGCTTCAACCGGGACCGCGGCGGTTTCGACCGCGAGCGCGGCGGCTTCAACCGCGACGACCGCAAGCCGCGCTGGAAGAACTGACCTGCTGACCTCGCACGACCGGTGGCCGACCGCCGGTCGGGCTGACTGAGGCCGGACACACGAAGGGCCCGCTCCGTTCCCGGAGCGGGCCCTTCGTGTTCCCCGACACCCCTGCACCCCCCTTGCGCACCCCCCTGCGCGCCCCGGGGCGTCGTTGTTCTGCAAGTGAGAATAACCTGTGGCGCCGGTCGGCGGTAGTCCCGTAGCGTCACCGGCATGAGCAGCAGACTGCGTGATGTGGCAGCGGTGAACGAGGAGATCGCCGAGCGGGGGAGCTACCGGACGGCCGGGGGCGAACTCGTGCAGGTAAGGGAGGAGTTGGCGGCGGCGAAGGCGGCCACGGTGTCGTACGCGCCGGCGGAGCTGGACGCTCTGCTGGCGTCCCCGGGGGCGGAGCGGGGAGCCTCGTCCGAGCCGGGGCCGGGGCCGGCGGCCGGGCGGATCGAGGTCACGGCCGAGGGGAGCGTCCAGGCCGCCCGCCGGCTGGTCGCGGCCGGCGCCGGGCCGGTCGGGGTGCTGAACTTCGCCTCCGCGCGCAACCCCGGCGGGGGCTACCTGCGCGGCGCCCGCGCCCAGGAGGAGGACCTGTGCCGCAGTGCGCTGCTGTACTCGTGCCTGCTCCAGGCGCCCGACTACTACGACGCCCACCGGGCCTCGACCGACCTGCGGTACAGCCACCGGGTGATCGTCTCGCCGGGCGTGCCGGTGATCCGGGACGGGCGCGGCGCCCTGCTGGACCGGCCCTACCCGGTCACCTTCCTGACCTCCCCGGCCCCCAACGCCGGCCAGCTGGAACGGCGTTCACCCGGTACGGACGTCCGCGGGGTGCTCGCCGAGCGGGCCGTCCGGGTGCTCGCCGCGGCGGCCCGGCACGAGGTCCGCGCCCTGGTGCTCGGTGCCTGGGGCTGCGGGGTGTTCCGCAACGACCCGGCCCAGGTGGCCGAGGCCTTCGAGGGCGCGCTGGCCCGGTACGGGGCCGCCTTCGACCAGGTGGTGTTCGCGGTCTGGGACCGCTCACCGGTCTCGGCCAACCGGGCGGCCTTCGAGGCCCGGTTCGGCCCGGCGGTCGACCCCGCCTGAGCCACCGCGTGCGGGCGGCTGCGGCTGGGCCACTGCGTGTGGCCGACCCGCCTGGGCCACTGCGTGCGGGCGGCTGCGGTTGGGCCACTGCGTGCGGGCGGCTGCGGTTGGGCCACTGCGTGCGGGCGGCTGCGGTTGGGCCACCGCGTGCGGGCGGCTGCGCCCGAGCTACCGCTTGCGGGCGGCCAGCACCGTGGCGGCCGTGGAGGCGGCCGTGACCACGCCGGTGACCGCGAGGACGGACGGCCAGGCGCCGATGCGCTTCGCGAGGGGGTGCGAGCCGCCGAAGGCCGCCACGTACAGGCCGGTCAGCGCCGCCGCGGCGGCCGGGCCCGTGGTCCGGCGCCACTGAGCGGCCGCCCCGGCACCGGCCACCGCCAGCACCGCGCCGCCCAACTCGCGCCGGCCGCTCCAGCGGGCGACGCCGTAGCCGCCGACCAGGCCGCTCGCCGCGGTCAGCGCCGCGGGCGCGGCGGCCGAGAGCACGTCCGGGACCTTCGCCATCGTCGACTCCACTCGTCACTCGTCGGGGCCGGGTCCGCGGGGGCCGCGGCCGCAGGGCTGCGTCGGCTTCCGACCATAACCCGGCGAACGGGACGGCCCACTGGGGCCTCCTACCGGAAGGCCTGCGCCGCCGGGACGCCCGGCACCGTCCGGGCCAGCAGCCGCGCCGCCTCCGCCCGGTCCAGCACCCGCTCCAGCCGCAGGTCGCCCGGGAGCTCCTGGATGAACCGCCCGGCCGACCAACTCCGCTCGTACGGCAGCGGCTCCAGCACCAGGGTGCGCACGCCGTCCAGGGCGGGGATGTCACCGGGCGTGCCCTCGTTCCAGAGCCAGGAGCCGTCCGGTGCCACCAGGTTGAAGGCGCCGGTGGCGATCAGCCGGCGGCCGTCCGGGACGCCGGTCCGGGCCAGCGCCACCACCTCCGGGTCCTGCGGGGCGCCGGGGAGGTGGCCGCCGCCGATCAGCACGTCGGCGAGCAGGGTGTGCAGTTGGAAGGTGTCGCTCAGGCCGCTCATCCGCAGCAGGTAACCGGTGCCGGTGGGTCGGTCGAGCACCAGCAGCGGCTCGTCGTCGAGCACCTGGGCCAGGTGGGCCAGGCCCTCGAGGTCGTGCCGCCCGCCCTGGTACCGGCCGATCAGCTCCAGCAGCACCTCGGTGACGCCCGAGGAGCGGGCCTCGGTCCGGGCCGGGGCGTGCGCGTAGACCGCCCAGGCGGCCTGCTGCCACAGGTGCAGCGTCCACCAGGCGACCACGGCCAGGTGCGCGGGCCACTCGGCCAGGTGCGCCGGGTCCGCGATCCGGGCGTGCGCCCCGGCCGGATCGTCCTCCTCCCGATCCGGCAGCGGCCCGCCGCCGGTCCGCGCCCAGTGCTCCACCAGCCGCTGGGCGCCGGTCAGCGCCCCGCGCAGGCCGGCCAGTACCGGCCCGGAGCAGGCCACCGGATCGGCGCCGGACTCCACGCAGGCGCCGACGACCATGGCCAGGTGGGCCCGGGGGAACGGCGGGGCGTCCGGCAGCAGCGCGGCCAGCCGCGGGCCGGCGGCCTGCCGCTCGGCGACTCCCGCAGAACCGAACAGCGCGCCGACCGGTCCCAGGAACCGGCCGACGTGCTCGTCGTACCCGGCCGCGACCACCGCCTCCAGCTCGGCCACGGCGCCGAGCAGGGTGGGCTGCTGACGTCGCGACGGGACGTGGTCGCCGGTCGGCTGGGCGTTCTGCTCGGTGGACATCCGCCGCAGCATAGGCGGCGCGGTCCGTCCACCGGAAACCCCTGCCGGGTTCCGCCCCGGTGACGGATACTCGCGCGGTGACCGCGACCCCCGTGCCCCCCGGCACCCGCCAGGCCGCGGAGGCCCAGGAGGCTTCCGAACCCGCCTTGAAGGTGGCGCCGTTGGAACTCTTCCTGGACCTCGTCTTCATCTTCACCATCACCCAGCTCACCGGCAGCCTGGTCCACCACCTCACCCTCGGCGGGTTCGCCCAGGTGCTGGTGATGCTCGGCCTGATCTGGTGGATGTACGACGCGTTCATCTGGCTGACCAACGCACTGCCGCCGCGCACCCGGGGTCCGGGCGGGGCGCTGATGCTGGCGATGGGCGCCTTCCTGGTGATCGCGCTGTCCGTCCCGCACGCCTTCGAGGGCGGCGGCGCCGCCTTCGGCTGGGCGTACCTGCTGGTGGTCGCGCTGCACACCGGGATGTTCGTCGCCGCCGGGGTGACGCCCGCCGCGGTGCTGCGGATGGGGGCGTCCAACCTGGTCGTCGGCACCCTGGTCGTGACCGGCGGCTACCTCGCCGGTACAGCCCAACTGGTCTGCTGGGCGGTGGCCTTCGCGATGCAGTTCATCACCCCGCGGGTGGCCCGGCTGCCCGAGTTCCGGCTGCGCGCGGACCACTTCGTGGAACGGCACGGGCTGATCGTGATCATCGCCTTCGGCGAGTCGGTGATCGCGGTCGGGGCGGGCGCCGGAACGGCCGAGCTCGGGCCCGCCCTGATCGCCGTCGCCCTGCTCTGCCTGGCCGTGTGCGTCGGCCTCTGGTGGGCGTGCTTCGGGTACGACGACGACGCGCACGCCGAGCACCACATGGCGGCGCTGCCCTCCGCCGAACGCAACCGGGCCGCCGTCACCGTCTACTACCTCGGCCACTTCGGGTTGCTCCTCGGCGTGCTGCTGTTCGCCGCCGGGGTGAAGTCGGCGGTCGCCCACCCCGGCGCCGCGACCACCCTCCCGCAGGCCGTCGCGCTGGCCGGGGGCATCACCCTCTACCTGGCGGCGAACACGGCCGTCCGGCGCTTCTTCGGGCTGCGCCCCCAACTGCCCCGGCTGGTCGGTGCGATGGCCGTCGCGGTGACCGTTCCGCTGGGCACCGGGGTCTCCGCACTGGCCCAAGTGGGCGCGGTCGTGGCCGTGCTGGCCGCTGTGTTCGGGTACGAGTCCGGCTGTCGGCCGCCGGTGGGAGACTCCCGTCATGACTGACCGAGGGACTGACCGAGGGACTGACCGAGCGACTGACCGAGCGACTGAGCGAGCGACTCAGCGAGGGACCGACCGAGGGGTCGACCGGGAGACCGTCCGGGGGGCCGGCGCCGGGGCCGGCGGCGTGGGCGAGGCCGCGATCACCGACGGCCGCTACCGGATCCGCAACGTCGGCAGCGGCCTGCTGCTCGAGGTCGCCCAGGGCTCCCGGCGCAGCGGCGCCCGGGTGCGCGTGGGCGCGGACGACGGCTCCGAGGCGCAGCTCTGGCAGCTCAGCGCCGTCCACCCGGGCGGCGCGCTGTTCCACATCGAGAGCGCCGCCGGGGGCAAACGCCTGGACGTCACCGGCGCCTCCCCGGAGGACGGCGTCCCGATCCAGCTGTGGTCCGCCAACGCCTTCGGTGCGCAGGAGTGGCTGCTGGAGGCCCACGTCGACGCGCCGGGGACGTACACCGTCACCAGCTTCATCAGCGGCAAGCCGCTGACCGCCCCGGCGGAGCCGGACGCGGGCGTCCAGCAGTGGGAGGACGTGGACGCGCCCACCCAGTGGTGGCGCTTCGAGCGGTGGGGGTAGGGGCTCAGCCGGAGAGGTTGGCGCGGACGGCGTCGAGTTCGGCCTCGGTGACGCCCTGGGCCAGGAGGTAGGCCGGGACGGTGCCGTGGTGGCTGCGGATCCAGGCGAGGGAGGAGGCGATGAGCTCGGCGCCCACCGGACGGGAGACGCGCTCGGTGCCGGCCTCGTCGATGTACGGGACGGGCCCGCGGTCCAGGCCGAGGCCCGCGTTGGAGCGCAGGAAGTCGGTGGTGATGTCGGCGTCGGAGGCGCCCAGCAGGGACTGCAGGACGGCGATGGTCAAGCCGGTGCGGTCCTTGCCGACGGCGCAGTGGACGACGGCCGGCAGCGCCTCCGGGGCGGCCAGGCGGCGGATGACCGCGGCGAGCGAGGGCCCGGCGGTCTCCGGCATGAAGGTGTAGAGGGCGGCCTGGTCCTCGGGCCAGGGCCGGTCGAGGTCCTCGCGGTTGGCGGGCAGGGTCGGCAGGCTGAGGGTCTCGTGGTCGAGGTCGTGCCGCTGGTCCGGCCAGACCTGGAGTTCGACCGGGCTGCGCAGGTCGATGACCGTCCGCAGGCCGAGGGCCTTCAGCCGACGGGCGCCCTCCTCGGTGAGCAGGTGGAACGAGCCGGAGCGGTACAGCACGCCCCGGCGCAGGGTGCCGACCCCGCCGGCGTCACGGAAGTTGCGCACACCGGGGATGTCGATGAAGGCGTCGGTCATGGCGTCCACCGTACGGGCGAGGCCGGACCGGCGGAAGGAAACCGGAGGAGGCGGTGCGTTGAAACCCCGGCCCGTGGAGCGCTGGCCGCCCTCCGGCCCCTCGGTCCCCGGCGCCTCGGTCCCCGGCGCCTCGGTCCCCGGCCCCCGGCGCCTCGGTCCCTGGCGCCTCGGTCCCCGGCTGCTGAGCCCGGGGAGCGGAGCCGTGGCGGGTGGCCCTCAGCGCCCCCCGGAGACCTCCAGGAACGCCCCCGTGGTGTACGAGGCGGCCGGGGAGAGCAGGAACAGGACCGCCTCGGCGACCTCCTCCGGCTGCCCGCCGCGCCGCATCGGCAGGCCCGGCGCGACGCGGTCGATCCGGCCGGGCTCGCCGCCGAGTGCGTGGATGCCGGTGTGGATCAGGCCCGGGCGGACGCAGTTGACCCGGATGCCCTCGGCCGCGACCTCCAGCGCCAGCCCGCGGGTCATCGAGTCCACCGCGCCCTTGGCGGCCGCGTAGTCGACGTACTCGTTCGGTGAGCCGAGCCGGGAGGCCGCCGAGCCGACGTTGACGATCGCGCCGCCGCGCCCGCCGTACCGGGTGGACATCCGACGGACGGCCTGGGCGGCGCACAGGAAGGGCCCGGTGACGTTGGCGGCCCAGATCCGGTTCAGCCGGGCCTCGTCGATGTCCTCCAGCCGGCACTGCTTCTCCAGTGCGCCCGCGTTGTTCACCAGGGCGGTGAGCGGCCCGAGTTCGGCGTCCACGGTGGTGAACAGCCGCTCCACCTCGGCGGTGCGGCTGACGTCGGCCCGTACGGCCAGGGCGGTGCCGCCCTCGGCCCGGATGGCGTCCACCACGGCGGCGGCCGAGGCGTCGTCCGTACGGTAGTTGACGCAGACCCGGTAGCCGCGGCGGGCGGCCAGCCGGGCGGTCGCGGCACCGATGCCGCGGCCGGCGCCGGTGACGACGAGGACGTCGTCGGTGCTGGTGGTCGTCATGGCCCGTACGCTACCCGGCCGTTCGACCGGAGGCGCGGGACATCGCGGCCCGCAGGGCGGCGACCTTCGGAGCCCGGCTCTTCGGCGAGTCCAGGCTGAAGCCGCGGGCATCGCCGAGCTCGTCCCGGACGAAGGCCTCGGTGCGGGTCAGGGCGTCGCGCAGCGCGTCGTCCGGCGGGACGAACAGCTGGTGGACGATCTCGGCCCGCTCGGTGTCGTACTCCCACAGGCCGACGATCCGCCCGCGGTCGAGCACCAGGTGGGTCTGCGGGTCGGCCTCGGTGCCGAAGGTGCGCCCGGCGCGGCCGGCCGGCAGGGGGCGGGCGGCGTCGGCCGGGTCGAGCAGCCGGGGCAGGTCGCGGTGGAGCAGGTGGATGCCGTCGATGCCGGCCAGCAGCGTGTAGTGCGGATCCCTCGGCACCTCGAAAGCGGCGAACTCCTTGGCGAGTTCGGGCGGCATCAGCAGGTCGGAGCCGGGCGCGAGCGGGACCAGCCCGGCCTCGGCGGCGGCCCGCCGGGCGGTGGCGGCGGTGAAGCCGGAGAACCAGCGGAAGTGCTTGAGGGTGGCGGGGGCGGCCCAGGAGAAGTACCGGCGGGCGAGGTCGACGGCGTCCCCGCGGACCGGCTGGTCCCAGCCGACGTAGCCGTAACGCTGCTGGTCCAGACGGCCGTTGACCGGCACCCGGCGGATCCGGCCGCGCGCCTGCAGCAGACCGAGGGCGAGCGGCAGGGTGGTCGTCAGGCCGCGTTTGCGGCCCGCCTCGCCGAGCGGCCGGGCGGCGTCACCGACCGCCGCCCGGATGGCGGCCGGATCCAGTGGCCCGCTGCCGGCCAGGACCCGTTCGACGGCCAGGCAGAGCTGCTCCACCTCGTCCCGGCCGACCCCCAGGTGCTTGGCCGCCGAGGCCAGTTCGCCCTCCGGGGCGGCCGCGCCGGCGGCCAGGCCGAGCGCGAAGTCGGCGGCGGGCAGCACGTACGTGCAGCCGCGTGCGGACGGCAGCTCGTGCACCTCGAGGGCGGCCACCGCCGCGTCCACGGCCGCTCGGCCGAGTCCGGCCCGGGCGAACAGGCCCAGGTACGGGGCCGCACCGCCCACCGAACGGGCCCAGCCGGTGGCGGCCAGCACCTCGGCGGCGGACGCCCCGGTGTGCGGGCGGTCCAGCCACTGCCGGTGCGACCACCAGGCCCGCAACCTCTCGATGCCGACGGCCTGCGGGTGGGGATCATGCTCCATGGAGCCAGTATCGGCGGCGGAAGCGCCTCGGAGCGGAAACTCGCTCGCCCGGCGCGGCCCGCAGCGGGGAGGATTGCGGGACGGAGGCGGTGGCCGTCCGTCCGTCCCTGCGTCCGTCTGTCCGCCCGCCCGCCCGTGCGTCTGGCCGCCTGTCGGTCCGGTCGCCCGTCCGTCCGTGAGGCCTTTGAGCCGGAGCTCCGGGGCCATCTCGGCGGCGGCCTCGGATCCGACGTTCGATTCGAGCTGGCGGCCGGCCTCCGGTCCGCCCTTCGAGAGGAGTCCGCCCGTGGCCGCCGCCCCCGGCACCGTCCTGCTGTCCGGCATCGTCGGCTCCACCGCGTACGGCTTCGCCCACGCCGGCTCGGACCTCGACCGGCTGGGCCTGTTCGCCACCCCCACCGAGGAGTTGCACGGCCTGCACCGCCCGGTCGAGTCGCACGTCACCACCGCGCCCGACGTCACCCTGCACGAGGCCGCCAAGTGGTGCCGGCTGGCGCTGTCCTGCAACCCGACCGCCTCCGAGCTGGTCTGGCTGCCGGAGGACCTGTACGAGACCGTCACCCCGCTCGGCCGCGAGCTGGTGGGGATCCGCTCGGCCTTCCTCAGCGGGCCGGCCGTCCGCAAGGCCTATCTCGGCTACGCCGACCAGCAGTTCCGCAAACTGCTGAGCCGCGACACCACCGACCCGGCGAGCCGCCGCCGGGCCGCCAAGCACGCCCGGCACCTGGTCCGGCTGGTGGAGCAGGCCGTCCGGCTGCACGAGACCGGCCGGAACCTGATCCGGCTGCCCGACCCGGAGCGCGTCCGAGAGCTGGGCGAACACATCGCGGACCGCCCGGACAGCGCCGGGGCCCTGCTCGCCGACGCCGCCGAACGGCTCGCCCGGCCCGGGGTGCTGCCTGACGCCCCCGACCCGCGCCCCGCCGAGGCCTGGCTCCGCCGCGTCCGCGCCGCCCACTACCGGCCGCCGCAGAGCCGGCTCTCCGAGCCTTCGCACTGAGCCCGCCCCACGGGTCGCGGCAGGACCCCCGCCAAGGCGCCGCCAAGGCACCCCGCCACGGCACCCCGCCACGGCACCCCGCCAAGGCACCCTGCCAAGGCACCCCGCCACGGCGCGCCACCGCGGGACCCCGCCACGGCGCCCGTCCCACCGGCCCGGCGCGCCCGGCCAATCCACTGGCGGAGCCCTGGGCCCCACCGGGTAGGATCGCCGTGGCCCTCCCCACCAGGCACCACCGGGACCGGGGCCGCGGGCCGCTAGCTCAATTGGCAGAGCTGCGGACTTTTAATCCGTAGGTTCAGGGTTCGAGCCCCTGGCGGCCCACCGAACGACCAAGGCTCCTACCAGCGCGGATTGTGCCGGTAGGAGCCTTGTCCGTAGATCCAGTGCAGGCGCATGGTGACAATGCTGGCCCGGTGCTGGCCCGAAGGTTACTGAAGCCTCGTGCTCATGCGGGTACAGGCAGCGTGCCGGTGTTCAGAACACACCGTCCCCGCGGATGCCGTGGACGATCCGTTGCGCGGCCGCGTAGCCGTCGGCGATCGTCTCGGGCAGCCACTGCACGCCGTCCCATCGCTCGATGAGCCGAGGCTCGTCCGGGGCCACGTGGGCTGGCCGGTCCCGGCCGTCGAGGTGTACGGCGCGTAGCTCGCCGACCGGGCGCTGGAGGGCGTCTCGGCACGCGGCCCACAGCTCCAGGGGCTCGTCCTCGTCCACTGTGCGCACCTCCCTCGGCGAGCCGAGCGTACTCCGTCACCGCAGCGGCCAGCTGTTGGTCGTGGTGTCCAGCCAGGCCCGGTGTTCGCCGTCGGGCCTGACGGTCAGTCCGAACCGGCACGGCCCGGGCCGGCCGTTGTCGAGCCACCACTGGTATGCGGCCTCGACCTCGTCCCACGGCCGGCGCGGGCCGTGCTGCCACACCGTGTACCGGCCGGCGTCCTCGGTACCGTCCCAGTCGACGGCGGCCCACGAGGTGCCGTCGGTGGTGGCTACCCACAGCCGTGTGGCCACGCCGTCCACCTCGGGGTCGTGGTGCCAGGCGTACCAGAGGTCTCCGAGGCGAAGCCCGAGGGCGAACTGGGTCTCGACCCCGGCGTCGGCGACGGACCAGGGGTCCAGGGTCGTGACGGACTCGGTGGGCTGGTGGTCGTCGTGTACGACGTCCCGGAACAGCAACAGGTCCGGCCGCTGGGTGCGCATCAGCATGAAGGCCGAATCAGGGGAGTAGCGGCCGGCGGCGCTGCCGTCGTCGCCGACGGTCAGCTGGACCAGGCCGCCGCAGATCCACGGGGAGTCCCACGGCGCGAGGATCGTCCCACCCGTTCTGGTCTGTGCGATCCACGCAGGCGGGATCCGCCGCACGGAGCATGTGGCGACCACGCGGTCGTAGGCCTGCCCGGGGGCCCAGCCGAGGCGGCCGTCGCCGCACACGACGGTCGGCGCGTACCCGAGGCTCGCGAGCGTGGACCGGGCGCGGGCCGCGAGCGCGGGGTCGACTTCGACGGTAACTACGTTCGCGTCGCCGAGGCGATGGGCGAGCAGCGCGGCATTCCAGCCAGTGCCGGTGCCGATCTCCAGGACGCGGGTGCCGGCGGTGAGGTCGAGGGCGTCGAGCATCGCGATCACGATCGACGGCGCAGATGCCGAGCATGACGGCCATGCGTCGGCCGGGTCATCGGGCTCCCGCCCGTCGTTGATCTGCGTCACAACCGGCGCATCGGCATAGGCCGAGGCGAGCCACCGCTCAGGCGCGTCCCGGCGATCACACACGTCGTAGGCGTCGCCGTGTAGCAGCCACACCCTGTCAGGGAGGAATCGGGCGCGCGGCACTGCCGCGATGGCGCGGCCCCACACGGCGGCGACGTCGTAGCCGATGGACTGGGAGACGGCGCGGAGCAGGCCGCGCGCGGCGGCCTGCTCCTGGTGCTGGCTGGTCACTTGCCCTTACCGCCGCCGTGCTTGCCGCCCGACGGCGCCGACGACGTGTCCGGGGAGGGCTTCGACTTCCCGAAGTCCTTGCCCCCGCCTCCGTGCTTGCCCTGGCCGCCGTCGTTGGCGCCGCTGCCGCCGCCGGAGCTGCCGCCCTTACCAGTGCCCCATCCCATGGGAGCCTCCTACCTGGTCGTGGTCGTGGTCGTGGTGGTGACGTCCGGCCCCGGGCCGGGCGGGGCCGGGCCGGTCGGGGGCGGGGGTGCGGTGGTCATCGCGATGCTCCTCTCGGTGGTGCTTGAGTGGTGCGGCCTCCCGACGCTGAGAAGCGATTCCCAAACCGAAGGCAGGGTCACGTTTTCGCAGGTGAGGTGTGTGGCCGTCGCTCGGTAGGCATGCTCGGACCGTCGTGTTGGTGC
>NZ_JBEPAK010000054.1:0-32311 GCF_040298565.1 Kitasatospora sp. NPDC001539
GGCCCCACCACCCCACCCCCGGCAGCCGCCCCACCCCCCCCCACCACCCCAGCTGTCTGATGCGCACGGGAAGTCGGCCCCGCCGACTTCCCGTGCGCCTAAGCGGAGCGAGAGCCCAGGGGCCGTGCAGGGCCCTGAACAGCGGCCGCCGAGCCGAGACCCCGCGCACGAGAAGTCGGCTCGGCCGACTTCTGCGCTGCCCAGCCCCCCGGCACCCGAAGGCCACAGGGCGGAAGCCACCAAACGTCGGCGCGGCCGACTTCCAATGCAGAGCCAGGGCCAGTTCCCGCAGAGCAGTGAAGGACCAGCTCATAGAAGCCCTCGCCCCGCACAGGAAGTCGGGTGCGCCGATTTCCTGTGCGGGCGATAGCTCATGTGCGGACTGATCTGCGGCAGCGCCGGGGTCGTCGGGAGAGCCAGCGGCGAGGCGGAGCGCAGGAAGTCGGCCCGACCGACTTCCCGTGCGGGCACCAGCACACGTCCGGGCCGAGTGGCGCGGTAGCGGCTCTGCGGAGCAAGTCGGCAGCGGGCAAAACCACAGGAAGTCGGGTAGGCCGACTTCCTGTGCGGGCGATAGCCCGGCTCGGCTGACCGCGATGGCCTGATGGAGCCGCACAAGCGATGAACGACCACGAGAGGCACGCGTGGAAAGTCGGACCGGCCGACTATGCGTGCGGACACCTGCACGCGTGCGGGCCGAGTGGGGCGGTAGCGGGTCGACGGAGAAAGCCGGCGCCGAGGAGGGGCGTAGGAAGTCGGGCCGGCCGACTTTACGTGTAGACGCCAGCACGCGTGCGAGCCGGGCGAGAGGGTGCCGGGCTCGCGGGGAGGTAGAGGAAGTCGGGCGGGCCGACTTCCGGGGCAGGCACAGGCACGTAGAAGGACTGGGTGATGGCGATGCCCGGCCTGTCGGGAAGGGCGTAGGAAGTCGAGCGGGCCGACTTTTCGTGCGGGCCCTGGCGCGTGGGAGGGCTGGGGTGAAGCTTGCGCGGGGCTCTTGAGGAGGGCTGGCAGCGGAAAAGCGCGGGGCGTCGGGCTGGCCGATTTGCTGCGCGGGCGATGGTCGGGCTCGGCTGGCCGGTGGGCTGATGGGGCCGCACGAGCGACGAGCAACCACGAGGGGCACGCGTGGGAAGTCGGTTCGGTCGACTTTCCGCGCGGACATCAGCGCATGTGCGGGCCGGGTGGCGCGGGGCCAGCTCTGCGGAAAGCGCAGGCGGCGGGGAGGAGCGCAGGAAGTCAGGTCGGCCAACTTTTGCGGGCGGGCGCCGGCGCATGGGTGGGCTGTGGTGAAGCAGCCCGGGCTCGCGGAGGGAAATGGCATCGAGGGGGGGCACAGGGGGTCAGGCCGGCCGATTTCCCGTGCGGGCAACAGCGCACGTGCGGGCCGGGTGGGGCGGGGCCGGGCCTGCGGAGGCAGCCTGCGCCGGGGAGGAGCGCAGGAAGTCGGGCCGGCCGACTCCCGTGCAGGCACCAGCACGTGCGAGCCGGGCGAGAGGATGCCGGGCTCGCGGAGAGGGCTGGCAGCGGGGAGGGGCATACGAAGTCGGGCGTGCCTGCTTCGGGGGCAGGCACGGGCACGTGGAGGGACTGGGTGGTGCGGTGCCCGGTCTGTCGAAAGTTGCGTAGGAAGTCGGGCCGACCGACTTTGCGTGCGGGCCCTGGCGAGCGGGAGGGCTGGGCTAGGGGGTGCTGGCCCTGCGGGGAGGACCAGCACCGGGGAGAGGTGCAGGAAGTCGGGCGGGCCGACTTTGCGTGCAGGCGCCGACGCGTGGGAGGGCTGGGGTGAGGCAGCACTAGGCTCGTGGGAAGGGCTGGCAGTGGGACTACCTAACAAGTCGGGCTGGCCGACTTCTTGGGCGGGCGATGACCGGGCTCAGCTGACCGATGGGTTGATGGGCCGCACGAGCGATGAGCGGGCACGAGGGGCGCACGTGGGAAGTCGATTCGGCCGACTTCCCGTGCGGGCACCAGCACGGGTGAGCGCGGCGTGGGGCGGTGCCGGGTCTGCGGGAGGGGTGTGGGAAGTCGGGCGGGCGTCGGCGCGGGGGGGGGGTGGGGTTACGGGGTGGTGGTGACGGCGTAGAAGGCTACGGCGGCGGCGGCGCCGACGTTGAGGGAGTCGATGCCGTGGGACATAGGGATGCGGACGGGGTGGTGGGCGGCGGCGATGGCGTGGGGGGTGAGGCCGTCGCCTTCGGCGCCGAGCAGGAGGGCGGCCTTGGGGAGGGTGTGGGGCGCGAGGGTGGCGAGGTCGACGGCCGAGTCGGCGGGGGTGAGGGCGAGGAGGGTGAAGCCGGCCTCGCGGACGGTGGTGAGGGCGGCCGGCCAGGGGTCGAGGCGGGCGTACGGGACCGCGAAGACGGCGCCCATGGAGACCTTGACGGCGCGGCGGTAGAGCGGGTCCGCGCAGTCGGGCGAGAGGAGGACGGCGTCCATGCCGAGGGCGGCGGCGCTCCGGAAGATGGCGCCGAGGTTGGTGTGGTCGACCAGGCCTTCGAGGACGGCGACCCGGCGGGCGCCGGCGAGCAGGTCGGCGGCGGCCGGGAGCGGTTTGCGCTCCATCGAGGCGAGTGCGCCGCGGTGGACGTGGTAGCCGGTGACGGCTTCGGCGAGCGCGGGCTCGACCAGGTGGACGGGGGCGTCGGCCTCGGCGATGACGTCGGCCATGACGTCCAGCCACTTGGCGGTGAGCAGCATCGACCGCATCCGGTAGCCGGCCGTGAGGGCGCGGCGGATGACCTTCTCCCCCTCGGCGATGAACAGGCCCTCGGCGGGTTCGCGGCGGCGGCGCAGTTCGACGTCGGTCAAACCGGTGTAGTCGGCGAGGCGGGGGTCGGCCGGGTCGGTGATGGTGCGGGGTTCGGACACCCTGCGATCTTGCCAAGCCGGGACGGGGAAGGCCAAACGGCCGATGGTACGGGGTGGTCCCGGGCTACTCGGAGTGTAAATATGACCGTATGGCCCGAAACCCGGGCCGATCCTGGGCTCCGTCGGCCTCTGGTGCCACCGGCGACGCCGGCTCCTCCGGTGGGCGCCCACACGGTCGGCAAGAGCTTCCGCGCGCGAAGGGGTCGCGACCGGTACGGCACCGGTCGGTGGCCGGACAGGTGTTCGCGCTGCAGGTCCTCATCGTGCTGCTGCTGGTGGGGGCGGCCGTGGCGGCGCTGGTGGTGCAGTCGCACAACGATGCCGACCGCGAGGCCCGCAACCGCTCGGTGGCGGTCGCGCAGGCCTTCGCCAACTCGCCGGGCATGGTGGACGCGCTGCGCTCCCCCGATCCCACCGCGGTCCTCCAGCCGAAGGCGCAGTCGGCGCGGGTCTCCTCGGGCGTGGACTTCATCGTGGTGCTGAACAACCAGGGCATCCGCTACACCCACCCCAACCCGGCCCGGATCGGCCAGAAGTTCGTCGGTATCTACGAGCCCGCCCTGCACGGGCAGGTGGTGACCCAGCACCTCACCGGCACGCTCGGACCCCTCGTCCAGGCGGTCGTCCCGGTGTACGCGCCGGACGGCTCGGTGGTGGGGCTGGTCTCGGCAGGCGTCACCCTGAGCAACGTCTCCACCGCGAGCGAGCGCCAGTTGCCGGTGGTGCTGGGCTCGGCGGCCGGCGCGATCGGGTTGGCCACCCTGGGCACGGCGCTGATCAGCCGGCGGCTGCGGCGGCAGACCCACGGGCTGGGCCCGGCGGAGATGACGCGGATGTACGAGCACCACGCGGCCGTGCTGCACGCGGTGCGCGAGGGCGTCATGATCGTCGGCGGGGACGGGGAGCTGCTGCTCTGCAACGACGAGGCGCGCCGGCTGCTGGACCTGCCGCCGGACGCGGAGGGCCGCCCCGTGACCGAGCTCGGGCTGGAGCCCGCCCCGTTGGAACTGCTGACCGCCAACCGCCGGGTGACCGACGAGGTGGTGCTGGCCGGTGAGCGCCTGCTCGCCGTGAACGTACGGCTGACCGACCAGGCGGGCGGCCCGCCCGGCTGCGTCGCCACGCTCCGCGACTCCACCGAGCTGCTGGCGCTCACCGGCCGGGCCGAGGGCGCGCAGCGGCGACTGCGGCTGCTGTACGACGCCGGGGTGACGGTGGGCAGCTCGCTGGACGTGACCCGGACCGCGGAGGAGTTGGCCCAGGTCTCGGTGCCGCGGTTCGCCGACTTCGTCACGGTGGACCTCGGCGAGCAGGTGCACCTCGGTGAGGAACCGCAGCCGGGCGTCTCGCTGGGCCGGATGCGCCGGGCGGCCCTTGCCGGGATCAGCACCGAGGCGCCGTTCTACCCGGTGGGCACCGTGCTGGACGTGGTGCCCACCGCTCCGCTGGCCGGGGCGCTGCACAGCGGGGCGCCCGGCCTGGAGCCCCGGCTGGCCGAGGCGCACGGCTGGCGGGAGCAGGATCCGGAGCGCTCGGAGCTGGTGCTGGCGTACGGCGTGCACTCGCTCCTGCGGGTGCCGCTGCGGGCCCGCGGGGTGCTGCTGGGGGTGGCCCGGTTCTGGCGGTCGGAGGGGTCGGAGCCGTTCGAGCCGGAGGACCTGGTGCTGGCGGAGGAGTTGGTGGCACACGCGGCGGTGTGCATCGACAACGCCCGCCGCTACACCCGCGAGCACGCGATGGCGGTGACCCTGCAGCACAGTCTGCTGCCGCGCAGCCTGCCGCCGCAGAGCGCCCTGGAGGTGGCGCACCGCTACCTGCCGGCCCAGGCCGGGGTAGGCGGGGACTGGTTCGACGTGATCCCGCTGCCGGGTACGCGGGTGGCGCTGGTGGTCGGCGACGTGGTGGGCCACGGGCTGCACGCGGCGGCCACCATGGGACGGCTGCGCACCGCGATCCACAACTTCTCGACCCTGGACCTGCCGCCGGACGAGCTGCTGGGGCACCTGGACGAGCTGGTGAGCCGGATCGACCAGGACGAGGCGGCGTTCAGCGAGGGTTCGGGGCTGGCCGGGGCGACCTGCCTGTACGCGATCTACGACCCGGTCGCCCGGCGGTGCACGCTGGCCAGCGCCGGGCACCCGCCGCCGGCCGTGGTGGATCCGCAGGGCGGCGTGGTGTTCCCCGAGCTGCCGACCGGGCCGCCGCTGGGGCTGGCGGTGCTGCCCTTCGAGACCGTCGAGCTGGAGCTGGCCGAGGGCAGTCGGCTGGTGCTGTACACGGACGGGCTGGTGGAGGACCGCGAGCGGGACATCGACGAGGGGCTGGCGCAGCTGCGGGCGGCGCTCGGAGGGCCGCCGCGCACGCCCGAGCAGACCTGTGCGGACGTGCTCGGGGCGATGCTGCCGGCGCACCCCCAGGACGACATCGCCCTGCTGGTGGCGCAGACCAGGGTGCTGGCGCCGGACCAGGTCGCCGAGTGGGACGTGCCCGCCGACCCGGCGGCCGTACGGACGGTGCGGGCGCAGGTGGCGGCGCGGCTGTCGGAATGGGGGCTGGACGAGGCCGCGTTCGTCACCGAGCTGATCCTGAGCGAGCTGGTGACCAACGCGATCCGGTACGGCTCCGCGCCGATCAGGGTGCGGCTGCTGCGTGACCGGACGCTGATCTGCGAGGTGTCGGACGGCAGCAGCACCTCGCCGCACCTGCGGTACGCGGCGACCGAGGACGAGGGCGGGCGCGGGCTGTTCCTGGTGGCGCAGTTCGCGGAGCGGTGGGGCACGCGCTACACGGCGACCGGGAAGGTCATCTGGACGGAGCAGCCGTTGGAGTAGGAAGTCGGGCCGGCCGACTTCCCACTGCGCCGTACCGCCCGGCTCAGTCCCCGGACGAGTCCCGGAACGCGGCGGCGAGGACGTTCACCACGTCCCCGACGACGATCACCGCCGGGGGCTTGACCCCCTCGGCCTCGACCACCGCGGCGACGGTGCCCAGGGTGGCGTCCACCCGGCGCTGGGCGGCGGTGGTGCCCTCCTGGACGATGGCGACCGGGGTGTCGGCCGGGCGGCCGTGCGCGACCAGTTCGGCGGCGATCGCGCCGATCTTGTCCACGGCCATCAGCAGCACCAGGGTGCCGCTCATCCCCGCGACGGCCTGCCAGTTGGTGACCGAGCGCGGGTCGTCCGGACCGACGTGGCCGGAGATCACGGTGAACTCCTGGGTCAGTCCGCGGTGGGTGACCGGGATGCCCGCCGTCTCCGGGACGCTGATCGAGCTGGAGATCCCCGGCACCACGGTCACCGGGATGCCCGCCTCGGCGCAGGCCAGCAGCTCCTCGCCGCCGCGGCCGAACACGTACGGGTCGCCGCCCTTGAGCCGGACCACGAACTTCCCGGCCCGGGCGTGCTCGATCAGTGCCCGGTTGATCGCCTCCTGGGCCATCTGACGGCCGTACGGGATCTTCGAGGCGTCGATCACCTCGACGTGCTCCGGCAGCTCGGCCAGCAGCTCGCGCGGGGCGAGGCGGTCGGCGACCACCACGTCGGCGTCCGCGAGCAGTCGGCGGCCGCGCACCGTGATCAGGTCCGGGTCGCCGGGGCCGCCGCCGACCAGGGCGACGCCGGCGCCGTGCGAGCGGTACTGGCGGGAGGCCAGCGAGCCGTCCCGCAGGCCGCCGACGATGGCGTCGCGCAGGGCCGCCGAGTGACGGGGGTCGCCGGTGAGGACGGCGACGGTCGCGCCCGCGTCGCGGCCGCTGGCCGGGGTCCAGGCGGTCGCGGCCGAGGCGTCGTCACTGCGCGAGCAGAACACCCGCTCGCGCTCGGCCTCGGCGCTGACCGCCGCGTTGACCGCCGGGTCGTCGGTGGCGACCAGGACGTACCAGGTGTCGGCCAGGTCGCCGTCCCGGTACGGGCGGGCGTGCCAGGTCAGCTCGCCCGCGTCGGCCATCGCCTGGACGGCCGGGGTGGTCGACGGGGATATCAGGTGCAGCTCGGCCCCGGAGGCGATCAGCGCGGGCAGCCGCCGCTGCGCGACCTGGCCGCCGCCGACCACCACGACGCGACGGCCGGCCAGCAGCAGACCGACCGGGTAGGGGGTACGGCCCTCGGTGCTGGGGTGCGGGGTGGGCGCGGTCATCGGCGGTGCTCCTGATCGGGGTGAGGGTCGGGAAACGGTACGGCGCCACGGCGGTAGCGCGCCACGGCGCTGCTGAGGCGGTACGGCGCTGCTGCGGCGGTACGCCGCTCCGCGGACCGGCGCGCCCTCGGGCCGGTCCGCGGAGGTGTCGACGGCTGTCGTCAGGCCTTCTCGGTGACCCCGGCGGAGTCGAAGGTGGCTACATCGTGCATCGCGCGGGCCGCACTCTGCACCAGCGGCAGCGCCAGCAGGGCACCGGTGCCCTCGCCGAGCCGCAGGTCGAGGTCGATCAGCGGACGCAGGCCCAGCTTGGCCAGCGCGGCCTGGTGGCCCGGCTCGGCGGAGCGGTGGCCGGCGATGCAGGCGGCCAGCACCTCGGGGGCGATCGCCTTGGCGGCCAGCGCGGCCGAACCGGCGATGACGCCGTCCAGCACCACCGGGGTGCGCAGCGAGGCGGCGCCCAGCAGGAAGCCCGCGATGGCCGCGTGCTCCAGGCCGCCGACGGCGGCGAGGACGCCGATCGGGTCGTTCGGGTCGGGCTGGTGCAGGGCCAGCGCGGCGCGGACGACCTCGATCTTGCGGGAGTGGGTCTCGTCGTCGATCCCGGTGCCGCGGCCGGTGACCTCGGCCGGGTCCAGGCCGGTGAACACCGAGATCAGGGCGGCCGAGGCGGTGGTGTTGGCGATGCCCATGTCGCCGGTGACCAGTGCCCGGTTGCCCGCCGCGACCAGGTCGCGGGCGGTCTCGATGCCGACCTCGATCGCCTTCAGGACCTCCTCGCGGGTCATCGCCGGGCCCTGGGTCATGTCGCCGGTGCCGGGCCGGACCTTGCGCGGCAGCAGACCGGTGGCGCGGCCCTGCTGGACGGCGTCCGGCAGCTCGGCGGCCACGCCGACGTCCACCACGCAGACCTCGGTGCCGATCTGCTTGGCGAAGGAGTTGATCACCGCTCCCCCGGCCAGGAAGTTGCCGACCATCTGGGCGGTCACCTCCTGCGGCCACGGGCTGACGCCCTGGGCGTGCACGCCGTGGTCGGCCGCGAAGATCGCCACGCAGGCGGGCTCCGGGATCGGCGGCGGGCACTTGCGGGACAGGCCGCACAGCTGGGCGGAGATGATCTCCAGCATGCCGAGCGAACCGGCCGGCTTGGTCATCCGCTTCTGGCGGTCCCAGGCCTCGCCGAGCGCCTTGGCGTCCAGCGGGCGGATCCCGCGCAGGGTCTCGGCCAGCAGGTCCTGCGGCTCCTCGCCGGGCAGCGCGCGGTTGCCGTACTGCTCCTCGTGGACCACCCAGGCCAGCGGGCGCTTCTTGGCCCAGCCCTGCTGCTCCAGCTCGGGTTCGCCCGGGAAGGAGTCGACGAAGCCGACGCACAGGTAGGCGACGACCTCCAGGTGCTCGGGCAGGCCGAGCTCCCGGACCAGCTCCTCGTCGTCGAAGAAGCTCACCCAGCCGACGCCCAGTCCCTCGGCGCGGGCGGCCAGCCAGAGGTTCTCGACGGCCAGGGCGGCCGAGTACGGGGCCATCTGCGGCTGGGTGTGCCGGCCCAGGGTGTGCCGGCCGCCGCGGGTGCGGTCGGCGGTGACCACGATGTTCACCGGGGTCTCGAGGATCGCCTCGATCTTGATCTCGCGGAACTGCTTGGCGCGGCCCTTGGGCAGCGAGTCCGCGTACGCCTCGCGCTGGCGCTCGGCCAGGGCGTGCATCCGTCGGCGGGTCTTGGCCGAGCGGATCACGACGAAGTCCCAGGGCTGCGAGTAGCCGACGCTGGGCGCGGTGTGGGCGGCCTCCAGGACGCGGATCAGCACCTCGTGCGGGATCGGGTCCGGGCGGAAGCCGTTGCGGATGTCGCGGCGCTCGCGGATCACCTGGTGGACGGCCTCGCGGCCAGCCTCGTCGTAACCGGGGGCGGCGGGGCCGCGCGGCTCGGCGGGCTCGGCGGCCTCCGCGTGCTCGGCGAGCTCCGCGTCCTCGGCGAGCTCCGCGTCCTCGGCGGACTGCCCGGGCTGACCCGCGTCCTCGGCGGACTGCTCGGGCTGCTCCGCCCGCGGCTCCTCGGCGGGCCGGCCTTCGGCGGCGGGCTCGGCGGGCTGCTCGGCGGCAGGCTCGGCGGGCTGGGCCTCGACGGCCTGCTCCGCGACCGGTTCGGCGACCGGCTCCGCCACCGGTTCGGCGACCGCGGCGTTCTCCCCGGCGGCCTCGGCCGGCTGCTCGGCCTGCGGCTCCTCGACGGCCGGTCCCCCGGCGGCTGCGGCGTCGGCGGCCGGCGCCTCCGCGGGCTGCTCGGCGACGACCTGGTCGGCGACCTGCTCCGGGGCCTGCGGAGCGACGGCCTCGCCGGTCTGCTCGAGGGCCTGCTGGGCGACCGGCTCAGCCTGGGCCTCGACGGGCTGCTCGGCCACGGCGGCGACCGGCTCGCCCGGGGCCTCGCCGGGCTGCTCCGCCGGGGCGGCCCCCGGCTGCGGCTGCCCGCCCTCGGCGGCGACCGGCTCGGTGGGCTGCTCGGCGGGCTTCGCCGCGGACTGCTCGACGGCCTGGCCGGAGGGCATCTCCCCGGTGCCGGCCGCGGTCTCGGCGACGGGCTCGGCGACCTGGGCCTCGGTCGGCTGCTCGGCGGCCGGCTGCTCGGCGGCGGGCTGCGGCGCGGCCTCGCCCGGCTGCTCGGCCGCCTGGGCGTCCTGGACGACCTCGACGGCCTGCGGCGCGTCGGCGGCCACTATGGGAGTGGACTGCTCCTGGACCGCCGCCTCGGCGACCGGGGTCTGCTGGACGGCCTCGACCGTGGGCAGGCCGTGCGGGGTGGGCGCGGCGAGGAAGGCGGAGATCCGGCGCGGCTGGCCGCCGGCCGGGGCGGCGGCCTCGGGCTGCCCGACGGTCGCGACGGCCTCGGCGGCACCTTCGACCGGCACCGTCCCGGCGGCCCCGCCCGCGACGGCGACCGCCTCAACGGCGACGTTCTCCCCTACCGGGTTCTCGGCCGCGACGTTCTCCACCGCAACGTTCTCGACGCCGGCCTGCTCCCCGGCGCCCTGCTCCCCGGCGACCTGGTCCGCAGCGACGGCCTCGGCGGCCACCGCTCCGGCCACCGGCTGGACGGCGCCCTCCGCCGGGACGGGCTCGGCCACGACGGCCTGGGCCTGCGCGGCCTCCGGGTGCACCGCCGCCTGGTCGGCCTCGGACGCCGGCGCGGCGGGTGCGGCCGGGACGGCCGGGGCGGCGGCCTGGACGGCCTCCGGCGTCTCGACCACCTCGACCACCTCGATCGCCCCGACCGTCTCGACGGTCATCAGGCCCTCGATCCGCTGCCCGGCCAGCGGCACCTGCTGGAAGCCCTGGGCCTGGGGCACCTGGGCCTGCTGCTGCGCCTGCTGAACCTGCTGCATCTCCTGCACGGCCTGCGGCACGGCGCCGGGGACGGCCCCCGGGGCCTCGCCCATCGGCGCCCGGCCGACGACCGGGATGCCGTGCGCGGGCGTGCCGCCCTGCGAGGGGCCGCGGTCGGCCAGCGAACGGACCGGAACCTGACCGGTCATCAGCGACGGGTCCGGGATCGGCGGACCGGCGTGCAGCGGGCGCCGCGGCGCCTGGGCCTGAGCCTGGGTCACCGGCTGCTGGGCGTACGCCTGCGCCGGAGCGCCCTGGACGTGCACCTGCTGGCCGTGCTCGGCACCGAGCACCGGCGGGTCCACCGGCGGCCAGGACGGCTCGACCGGGGTGCCGTCGGGCTGCGGTGCCGCCGGCACCTGCTCGGCCGGGACGGGCACCACCGGCTCGCCCCAGGAGCCCTGCGGGCCGGGCATCAGCAGCACGTCGTCCTCGTCGTCCAGCCCGTCCGGCTGGTCGACGAAGTGGAAGGCCGGGCGCGCGGCGCCCTGGTCGACGGCCCAGCCCTCGCCCGGGACGGCCGGGGACGGCATGCCGGGGACGGTGTAGTTCGGCTGGCCCTGCTGCGGGATGACGCCCGCGCCGGGGGGCACGGAGCCGGGGGGCACCGCGCCGGGCAGGCCGCCGACCGGCGTCGCCGGGCCGGGGATCATCCCGCCGTCCGTCGCGACACCCTGCAGGGGTGCAACGCCCGCGACGCCCTCCGGTCCGCCGAGCGGGTCGGGCCCGGCGTGCAGGTGCTCCGGCAGTCCCTCGCCGGGGACGTGGCCGCCATCGGTCATTGTCAAAGCTCCTTCCAGGCCGCTGCCGCGCCCCTTGGCGACGCGATCACCGACCGCAGCGCCCATCCGCACGGGCCGGGCCTGAACCGACCCGCCCCTCAACCACACGCGGCCGCCGCGCCGAGGCGCTGCGGCCGAAGTCCTTCGTCCTTCCGGCGCGCTGCGGCACCCCGGCCCGGGCGCCGCCCGCGAGGACGGCGCACCATCTGAAACAACGACAACCCGGAGCAACCGGTACGACCGCACCGGACCCTACGGCATTCTCCAGGTCCGGCACGCGGCCCGTCGAATTGCCCACACTCCGAGCGGAAGCGGGTTGCACCACGTCAAAAAGGTGACAAACCGACCGAATCGGATGGGTTGCCAACGGCTGAAGCCGCCTGGAACGCCACACTACCGGCCCGGCGCGGTGACCTCTCGAATCAGTGTCCGGATGCGACCTGGATCACCGCCGAGCCCACGCGGCGGCTCCGGCACGCACCCGAGGCCTTCACACGATCTGCTCACCCCAGAGCAGCAGCGCGCCACCCGTGTCCGTGCCGAGCTCCAGGCCGCCGCCCTCCCCCGCGGTCCGCAGCGGGGTGGACTGCAGCAGCGCGCCGTCCGCCCGGTAGCCGGCCTCGGTGATGGCCCGGCGGACCTCCTCCGCCTCGGCGAAGGTGCGGGGCAGTGCGACGAAGCGCTCGGGCTTGCGGGCCAGCACCGCGCGCACCACCTCGGGCCCGCCCGACTCCACCACCGCCGCGTCCGGCTCCGGCAGCCCGCCCAGCACCTCGGGGCCGTGCCCGTGCACGATCTCGACCTCGACCCCGTACCGGCGGGCGTTGACGGCGAGTCGGGCGCAGGCCGAACTGGAGGCCTCGACCGCGACCACGGCGGCGCCGAACCGGGCCGCCTCCACCGCGAGGGCGCCGCTGCCGGCGCCGACCGACCAGACCAGGTCCCCCGGACGTGCACCCAGACGGGCCAGCACCAGCGCGCGGACGTGCGCGGGGAGCGCTTCCGACGCGCCCGCCCCGTCCTCCGCGCGCCCGGCGCCCGCGTAGGCGTCGGCGGGGAGCGCCCAGCCGCGGTCCGCGCCGGGGTAGCCGACCGGGCGCCCGGCCAGCCAGCCGGCCGCCTCGTCCACCGCCGCGACCTGGGCGGTGCCGCCGATCACCAGCACCACGTTGGGGTCGCGCCAGACGTGGTCGGCGATCCGGTCGGAGGTCAGGACGGTGACGTCCTCCTCCGGGGTGCCGAGGGCCTCGCAGACCACGAAGGTCCGGTGCACTCCGCGCAGCATCAGGGCGAGTTCGCCCGGACCGGCGCCCGGGGCGGTCAGCACCGCGACCTTGGGGTGGGCCCGGCAGATGTTGGCCGCCCGGCGCAGCCGGCCGCCGTGGGCGCTGACCACCTGGGCGTCCTCCCAGGGCATGCCGGCCCGGGCGAAGGCGGCGGCGACGGAGGAGACCGCGGGCAGCACCTCGAGTTCCAGGCCGTACTCGGGGCGGCGCAGCGTGCGCACCACGCCGAAGAAGCCCGGATCGCCCTCGGCGACCACGACGGCGGCGCCGCGGTGCTCGGCGATCCTCCTGGCGGCCTGCTGGATGTTGCCGAGGGTGATCCGCTCGGCGGTGTCCGGTACGGGGAGGGCACCCAGTTGGTAGGGGGCGCCGGCCACCAGGGTCGCTGCGGCGAGGGCCGCACCGGCGGCCTCGGTCAGCGGCGTTCCGTCCCACCCGATGACCGTGATCCGGTCAGCCATCTGCGGCCGTTCTCCCTCGACTCGATGCCCGGCTCGTCGCGCCGGCTGTGCGGCGCCGGTGCAGAGGCTACCGGGTGTGGTCCCCCGTGGTCCGACATCTCGTACACATGTCCGTGCCGATCGGGTGGCCGGGCGGTTCCGCCGGGGAGGAGCGGGGCCTTGCGCCGGGCCGGATCGGACGCGGCCTCGGCGCCGGGGCCGCGGGGTGCGGAAGCGCCGGGGCTCCGGGACTGCGGGGCACGGCGGCAGCGGGGCCCAGCGGCTGCGGGGCTCGCGGGCTGCGGGTCAGTCGCGCAGCACGTAGCGGTGGTCGCCGTGCCAACCGTCCCGGTGCGGACCGGGCGATTCCAGGTCCTCGGGCAGCAGGCTCCACAGGATGAGGTCGCTGCGGCTCTCCACGGCGACCTCGCCGGACTCGCCGCGCACTATCCAGGCGCTGCGCAGCACGCCCTCGCTGATGGCGCCGATCCGCTGGGCGACCTGCTGGGCGGCGGTGTTCCCGGCGGCGGTGCGCATCTCCAGGCGCAGGAAGCCGCGGTCCTCGAACAGCCACTGGGCGACGCCGAGGACGGCCTCCGGGGCGTAGCCCTCGCCGCGCGCCCAGACGGCGGTGACGTAGGAGATCTCGGTGCTGCGCAGCCGCCAGTCGGTGTTGCGCAGTTCGACGAGACCGACCAGGCGCTGGGTGAGGTGTTCGGTGACGGCGAGGACGATGCCCCGCCCGGCGGCCCGGTGGGCGGGGGCGAGGGTGCGGGCGAGCTCGGCCGCGTACGCCTCGGTGAAGGGGTGGGGGAGGTCCGTCCAGGCCAGCACGAGGTCGTCGGCCATCATGGCGGCCAGGCCGGGGGCGTCGTCCTCCGCAAGGGGACGCAGCAGCAGCCGATCGGTGCTGATGGCGGTCTCGGGGAAGCTCGCTGCCATGCCGTCTCTCCTCGCCGGGTCGTGAACACAACACCGTACGCCTCCGGCGCACTCCGGGTACCACGAGGTGCGCCGCGCGCACGACGGTACGTCAGAACACCGTCGGTCCGGGGCCGTCCCGGGGGCATACTGCCCGACCGGGCCCCCGCCGAGGTGCGGCGGGGGCCCGGTCGGGCGGTGGGGCGCGGCGCGCGGCATCCGGTCAGGAGGCCGGGATGACCGAGCCCTGGAAGGTGTCGTTGATGTACTTCTTGACCTCGTCGGAGCGCAGCAGCTCGGCGAGCTTCTTCACCCGCGGGTCGTTCTCCTTGCCCTTCTTGACGGCAAGGATGTTGGCGTACGGGTTGCCCTCGGCCTTCTCCAGCACCAGCGCGTCGGTGGCCGGCTTCAGGCCGGAGTCGAGCGCGTAGTTGCCGTTGATGACGGCGGCGTCGAGGTCGGAGACGGAGCGGGGCAGCTGGGCGGCCTCCAGCTCCTTCCACTTGAAGTTCTTCGGGTTGCCGGTGACGTCGGCCGGGGTGGCGGTGGTCCCGGCGCCGTCCTTGAGGGTGATGAGCTTGTTGTCGGCGAGCAGCTTGAGCGCGCGGCCCTCGTTGGTGGCGTCGTTGGGCAGGCCGATGGTGGCGCCCGCCGGCAGGTCGGTGATCGCCTTGACCTTCTTGGAGTAGAGGCCGAGCGGCTCCAGGTGCACGGTCCCGACCGAGACGATGTCGGTGCCGTGCTTCTTGTTGAAGTCCTCCAGGTACGGGACGTGCTGGAAGTAGTTGGCGTCGGCCGAACCGTCCTGCACCGCCGTGTTGGGGGTCACGTAGTCGGTGACCTCCTTGATGTCGAGCTTGAGGCCGGCCTTGTCCGCGAGATTGTCCTTGACGTACTTGAGGATCTGCCCGTGCGGGGTGGGGCTGGCGACGACCTTGAGCGGCGCGTTCGGGTCCGAGGAGGAGGACCCGGAGCTGCCGCAGGCGGCCAGCGAGAGGGCGAGGCCGGCGGTGGCGAGGACACTGGTGAACTTCAGGGCGTTGCGCACGAAAAGTGCCTTTCTGCGTGGTGCGGGGAGCCGCGTCCGGGATCGGACGGGGGAGGTCTAGGAGGCGACGAGGTCCTTGTCGGGATCCGTCGGGGTGCGGCCGAGCAACCGGGTCCGGCCGCCGGCGCGGCCGCGGTGGGACAGGCGCTGGACGGCGAAGTCGCCGATCAGCTGGACGGCCGTGACGATGATCACCAGCTCGGCCACGATGACCCACATGAAGGCCGTCTCGAAGCGCTGGTAGCCGTAGTTGACGGCGAGCGTGCCGAGTCCGCCGCCGCCGACGGTGCCGGCCATCGCGGAGTAGCCGATCAGGGCGATGACCGTGGTCGTGATCGAGGCCACGATGCCGGGCAGCGCCTCGGGCAGCAGGGTCTTGCGGACGATCGTCCAGGTGCTGCCGCCCATCGACTGGACGGCCTCGACCAGACCGCGGTCGACCTCGCGCACGGAGGTCTCGACCAGGCGGGCGAAGAACGGGACGGCGCCGATGGTGAGGGGTACGGTCGCGGCCTGCCAGCCGATCGAGGTGCCGACCAGCCAGCGTGTGAAGGAGATCAGCGCGATCATCAGGATGATGAACGGCACCGAGCGGGCGATGTTCACCACGAAGCCGATGGCCTTGTTGACGGCCCGGTTGGCGAGCAGGCCGTCCTTGTCGGTGAGCACCAGCAGCACGCCGAGCGGCAGGCCGAGCAGCACGGTGAGGACGGCGGCCACCCCGACCATCTGGAAGGTCTCCTGGGTGGCGGGCCACATCAGTTCCTGCATCTGGTCCCAGGTCATGCCACCGCTCCGTTCGCCGCGCCGATCACGTCCACCTGCAGGCCCTGCTCGCGCAGGTAGCCGATCGGCACCACGTTGTCCTGGTGGCCGCCGGAGAGTTCGACCCGCATCCGGCCGACCATCCGGCCGGCGATGGTCTCGACGGCGGCGCCGAGGATGTTGATGTCGATCTGGTAGGTGCGGGCGAGCTGGGAGACGAACGGCTGGGCCGAGGTGTCGCCCTGGAAGGTGATCTCCAGCACGGTGGAGCCGGGCTGCCCGGTGCCGAACTCGCTGAGCGGGAAGAGCTCGCGGGCCAGCTCCGAGCCGGGTTCGGCCAGCAGGTCGCTGAGCTCGCCGGACTCGACCACCCGGCCGCCGCGCATCAGGGCGGCGGAGTCGCAGACGGACTTGATGACGTCCATCTCGTGGGTGATCAGCAGGACGGTCAGGCCCAGTTGCTGGTTGAGGTCGCGCAGCAGCTTGAGGATCGAGCGGGTGGTCTCCGGGTCGAGGGCCGAGGTGGCCTCGTCGGAGAGCAGCACCTTGGGGTCGCCGGCCAGCGCGCGGGCGATGCCGACGCGCTGCTTCTGGCCGCCGGAGAGCTGGTTGGGGTAGCTGCGCGCCTTGTCGCCGAGGCCGACGAGCTCCAGGAGTTCACCGGCCTTGCGGCGGCGCTGGGTGCGGTCCAGGCCGATGATCTCCAGCGGGAGTTCGACGTTCTGCTGGACGGTGCGCGAGGACAGCAGGTTGAAGTGCTGGAAGACCATGCCGATCCGGCGGCGCGCCTCGCGCAGCTCCCGGCCGGCCCGGTTCTCGCCGCCGGACAGCGCGGTGAGCTCGACCCCGTCCACGGTGACGGTGCCGGAGGTCGGGCGCTCCAGCATGTTCACGCAGCGGATGAGGGTGGATTTGCCGGCACCGCTGGTGCCGACGACTCCGTAGACCTCGCCCGGGCGGACGTGCAGGTCGACGCCGGCGAGGGCGGTGACCTCGCGGCCTCGGGAGCGGTAGACCTTCGTGAGGTCCGTGGTGGTGATCACAGCTGCTTCCGTGGGTCGGGGGCGGGCGGCGGTGTGGACCGTCCGACCGGTTCGCGGTCGGCGGCGTCCACCACGCCTCACCAGGGGGATCCGGAGCTGCCACCCCTTGATCGTGGCCGTTGGACGGCCGGGCCGCGCGAGGACGTGGCCCTGACGAGTCACCGGCGGCCGCAGGTGGGCGGGCACGCCGGAGGGAGGGGTTCCGGGAGGATGGGCGCGCTCGCACGGACGGGAGCGGCGCCGGGGTCTCGCTTCGGGGCGCGAGGGGAGGCACCGTCAGTAGGTGCCCTGGGGCGGTGGCCCTCAGCAGTGACACATTCGACGGCACATGGCACGCTCACCTGCCGGCAGCGTGCCGGTGGGGGTCCAGTTCGTCGTCGCAGTCATGTGAGCCAGTAAAACAGATCAGTCGGACAGCGCCCAATTATTCTGCGCCGCTGTCCGCATTGCGGACATCGGCCCCTGTGACCAGGCCTGATACGGCTCGGCGCCGCCGCCACCCTGTCCGGATGGTGGCGGCGCCGAGGAGGGCCGCGCGGGCGGGGGTCAGGCGGTCGCGGCGAGCGGGGCGGCGACCGGCTTCTCGAAGTGCACCAAGCTCAGCCGGCTGCTGACCTGCTCGACGCCGGTCTGCCGGTAGCCCTGGCGGGCATAGAGGCGCAGGTTCCCGAGGCTGCGGTGGCCGGTGGACAGCCGGTAGGCGGTCACCGGGCGGCCGCCCTCGGCCAGGCTGCGCTCCAGGGCGGCCAGCAGCCGTCCGCCCAGGCCGTGCCGCTGCATCCGGGGGTGGACCACCAGACGCCCTATCCGGCCGATGCCCTCGGCGTCGACGTGGCCGCGGACGGTGCCGACCACCTCGTCGCCGAGGCGGGCGACCAGGACGTGCCGCTCGGCCAGCTCGGCGCGCAGCTGCTCCAGGGTCTCGGTCAGGGGCTCGATCGCCCAGTCGCCGTAGAGCTCCGCCTCGGGCTGGTAACCCAGGTACTGGAGCTTGAGGATCTGCTCGGCATCGTCGGCCGTCGCGGCCGAGATGATCACGCTCATGCCCATGTGGAGGGGCCTCCCCAGTCGTCGTGCCCGGCGCGCAGAGGGTGACGCGCTCACGCTCAGTATTCGAGCGATCGCGTCCCCGTCAAGAGTTGACGTTCGCCAGCGCTCTACCCGGGTGTCAGCTGCCCTCAACCTTCGCGGGCACCGACAGTGGCGAGCATCACGCCCGGAGGGGAGGGGCGGCGGGGCCGTCGCGACCGCCCAGACGTACCGGCCGCGATCACTCATGGGTACCGGGCGCGATCACTCAGGGGTACCGATCGCGATCGCGCGGAGGTCCGCCTCGCGGTCGCTCGGAGACGGGCCTCGCGATCGTTCAGAGGTACCGCTCCGCGTGCAGTAGCAGCCGCAGGCAGGCCAGGCAGCGGGAGCGGGTGGGGCCGATGGAGCCGCGCGGCATGTCGAGGCGCTCGGAGAGCTCGCGGTAGGTCGGCGGCGGATCCTCGGCGAGGGCGGCGACCAGTTGCGGGCAGCGGCCGGGCAGGGCGGCGACGACCTCGCGGACCACGCGGCGGCGGCGTTCGGCGAGGTAGACGTCCTCGGCGGAGGGCACGGGCGGAAGGGTGGTGCACACACCGTGGATGACGGGCCCGGCCGGAGCCGGTTACGCCCGGGCCGGGGCACGCACGCGGGAGGGGCGCGCCGGTCGGACCGCCGCGCCCCTCCCCCGCCCCGCCGGGGATCAGCCCTGGAGCCACTCCTGTTGCCGCGCCAGGTCCGCCTTCACCTCGGCGAGCTGGACCGCGACGGCCGAGGGGGCGGTGCCACCGCGCCCGTTGCGGGCGGCGATGGCCCCGTGGACGCTGAGCACCGACCGGACCTCGGGGGTCAGGTGCTCGGAGATCGAGGCGAACTGCTCGTCCGTCAGGTCGGACAGCTCGATGCCCCGGGCCTCGCAGACCTTGACGCAGGCGCCGGCCACCTCGTGCGCGACCCGGAACGGGACACCCTGCTTGACCAGCCACTCGGCGATGTCGGTGGCGAGCGAGAAGCCGGCCGGGGCCAGCTCCTCCAGCCGCTCCCGGTGCACGGTGAGGGTGGCCATCATCCCGGTGAACGCGGGCAGCAGCACCTCCAGGGTGTCGCAGGAGTCGAAGACCGGCTCCTTGTCCTCCTGGAGGTCCCGGTTGTAGGCGAGCGGCAGCGCCTTGAGGGTGGCCAGCAGGCCCGTCAGGTTGCCGATCAGCCGGCCGGACTTGCCACGGGCCAGCTCGGCGATGTCCGGGTTCTTCTTCTGCGGCATGATCGAGGAGCCGGTGGAGAAGGCGTCGTGCAGCGTGATGAAGCCGAACTCCTTGGTGTTCCAGATGATCACCTCCTCCGCGATCCGGGAGAGGTTGACGCCGATCATCGCGGTCACGAAGGCGAACTCAGCGACGAAGTCCCGCGCGGCGGTGCCGTCGATGGAGTTGCCGACCGAGCCGCCCTCGAAGCCGAGGTCGGCGGCGACCGCCTGCGGGTCGAGGCCGAGCGAGGAGCCGGCCAGCGCGCCGGAGCCGTACGGCGAGACGGCGGTGCGGGCGTCCCACTGGCGCAGCCGCTCGGCGTCCCGGCCGAGGGCCTGCACGTGCGCGAGGACGTGGTGGGCGAAGAGGACGGGCTGGGCGTGCTGCAGGTGGGTGCGGCCCGGCATGGCGGTGTCGGGGTGGGCCTCGGCCAGGCCCACCAGGGCGTGCTGGAGGTCGAGCAGCAGGCCGCCGATGGTCTTCGCGTGGTCCCGCAGGTACATCCGGAACAGGGTGGCGATCTGGTCGTTGCGCGAGCGCCCGGCCCGCAGCTTGCCGCCCAGCTCGGCACCGAGGCGCTCCAGCAGGCCGCGCTCCAGGGCGGTGTGGACGTCCTCGTCGGCGACGGTGCCGGTGAAGGTGCCGGCCTCGACGTCGGCGAGCAGCCGGTCGAGGCCGGCCAGCATCGCGGCGAGCTCCTCGTCGGAGAGCAGCCCGGCCTTGTGCAGCACCCGGGCGTGGGCCTTGGAGCCGGCGATGTCGTACGGGGCGAGGCGCCAGTCGAAGTGGACCGAGGCGGAGAGCCTGGCCAGAGCCTCGGACGGGCCGTCGGCGAAGCGCGCGCCCCAGAGGCGGACGTCGGAGGACTGCTGGGCGGTCATCGCGGTGGCTCCTTACGCGGGTCGCACGGATGCGGTGGTGGCACACATGTGCAGCGGATGGCATAAGTATGCACGACGCCGTATGAAACACAAAACCCCGGCCGGAGCTGGTCCGCAGGCCGGGGTTTCGGGGGGTGGAAGCGCTACTGGGCCTTCGCCTGGGCGAGTTGCATGAGGTGGTCGGCGAGCGCCTGCCCGCCGGCGGGGTCGCGGCTGATCAGCAGCACGGTGTCGTCGCCGGCGATGGTGCCGATGATCTCGAACACCTCCGCCTGGTCGATCGCCGAGGCCAGGAACTGCGCGGCCCCGGGCGGGGTGCGCAGCACCACCAGGTTCCCGGAGGCCGTCGCGGAGACCATCAGCTCGCCGGCCAGCCGGGCCATCCGGCCCTCGCTGGCCGACTCCCCCATCGGCGCGCGCGGCGTGCGGTCGCCGCCCTCGGCCGGGACGGCGTAGATGAGCGCGCCGTCCCGGTTGCGGATCTTGACCGCGCCCAGCTCGTCCAGGTCCCGGGAGAGGGTGGCCTGGGTGACCACGAGTCCGTCGTCGGCGAGCAGCTTGGCGAGCTGGCTCTGCGAACGCACGGGCTGGCGGGTGAGCAGGTCCACGATCCGCCGGTGGCGCGCGGTGCGGGTCTGCGGGACCTGCGGCGTCGGGCCGGCGGCGGAGGAGCCGGAACGGGAATCGGTCATGTGATTATTCTCCCGGACGACGGTCAACTCGCATCGGCCGGGGCGCCCTCGCGCACCGTCCGGAGGATGCCCGGCAGCGCCGCCAGGAAGGCGTCCGCCTCCTGCTCGGTCAGCACCAGCGGCGGCGCCAGCCGTACGGCGTCCGGCACGGCCGCGTTGACCAGGAAGCCCGCCTCCTGCGCGGCGGCCTGGACCAGGGCCGAGACCGGCCGGGTGAGCACGATCCCGAGCAGCAGACCGGCCCCGCGCACGTGCGAGACCAGCGGGTCGCCGATCGCCTCGACGCCCTGCCGCAGCCGCTCGCCGGTCTTGCGGACGTGCTCCAGCAGGCCCTCGGACTCGATGGTGTCCAGCACCGCGAGCCCGGCCGCGGCGGCCACCGGGTTCCCGCCGAAGGTGGTGCCGTGCTGACCCGGGGTGAGCAGCTCGGCCGCCGGGCCGAAGGCCAGCACCGCGCCCATCGGCAGACCGCCGCCGAGCGCCTTCGCCAGGGTGACCACGTCCGGCTCGACGCCCTCGAAGGCCTGGTGGGCGTACCAGTGGCCGGTGCGGCCGATGCCGGTCTGGATCTCGTCCAGGACGAGCAGGGTGCCGGTCGCCCGGGTGATCTCGCGGGCCGCCCGGAGGTAGCCGTCGGGCAGCGGGATCGCGCCGTTCTCGCCCTGGATCGGCTCCAGGAAGACGGCCGCGGTCTCGGTGGTGACGGCCGCGCGCAGCGCCTCGACGTCGCCGAACGGGACGTGGGTGACGTCGCCGGGCAGCGGGCGGAACGGGTCCTGCTTGGCGGGCTGGCCGGTGAGCGCGAGAGCGCCCATCGTCCGGCCGTGGAAGCCGCCCTCGAGGGCGACCAGGTGGGTGCGGCCGGTGCGCCGGCTGATCTTGAAGGCGGCTTCGTTGGCCTCGGCACCGGAGTTGCAGAAGAACACCCGGCCGCCCTCGCGGCCGTCCAGCCGCAGCAGCCGCTCGGCCAGGGCGATGGTGGGCTCGGCCATGAACAGGTTGGAGACGTGGCCCAGGGTGGCGATCTGGCGGCTGACCGCCTCGACGACGGCCGGGTGGGCGGTGCCCAGCGCGTTGACGGCGATGCCGCCGAGCAGGTCGGTGTACTCCTTGCCGTCCGCGTCCCAGAGCTTGGCGCCCGCGCCGCGCACCAGCGGGATGCGCGGGGTGCCGTAGTTGGCGGTGAACGCGTGCTGCCACCGGTCGGTGAGCTGCTCGTTGTGGGTCATGCCAGTCCCCCGGTCACGGTCGGTTCGTCGTCCGGCACGACCATCGTGCCGATGCCCTCATCGGTGAAGATCTCCAGCAGCAGGCTGTGCTGCACCCGGCCGTCCAGCACGCGGGCGGTGCCCACGCCGGAGCGCACGGCGCGCAGGCAGCCCTCCATCTTGGGGAGCATGCCGCTGGCCAGGCCCGGCAGCAGGTCCTCCAGCTCACTCGCGGTGAGCTGGCTGATCACGTCGTCGGAGTTCGGCCAGTCCTTGTAGAGGCCCTCGACGTCGGTGAGCACCACCAGCATCTCGGCACCGAGGGCGACCGCGAGGGCGGAGGCGGCGGTGTCGGCGTTGATGTTGTAGACGTGGCCGTCGGCGCCGCGGGCGATCGAGGAGATGACCGGGATCCGGCCGTCGGCGATCAGCGCCTTCACCGCTCCGGCCTCGATGTTGACGATGTCGCCGACCAGGCCGATGTCGACCTGCTCGCCGTCCACCACCGCGTACCGCTTGACGGCGGTCATGGTGTGCGCGTCCTCGCCGGTCATGCCGACGGCGAACGGGCCGTGCCCGTTGAGCAGGCCGACCAGCTCGCGCTGGACCTGGCCGGCCAGCACCATGCGCACCACGTCCATGGTCTCGGGGGTGGTGACGCGCAGGCCGTTGGTGAAGTTGGACTCCAGCCCGAGCTTGTCGAGTTGGGCGCTGATCTGCGGGCCGCCGCCGTGCACCACCACGGGGTGCAGTCCGGCATAGCGGAGGAAGACGACGTCCTGGGCGAAGGCCGCCTTGAGGCTGTCGTCCACCATGGCGTTGCCGCCGAACTTGATCACGACGGTCTTGCCGTGGAAGCGCTCCAGCCACGGCAGCGCCTCGATCAGCGTCATGGCTTTGGGCAACGCCGTGTTGTTGCGGGCCTGTTCGCCCTTGGGTGCGATCTGCACGGTAGCGGTGTCCTTCTCAGGATCAGGTGCGCCCGTCGGTGCGCGGGCAGGCGCGCGGCTCGGCCGGCGCGGCTCGGGCGGGCGACTCGGTGGCGACTCGGTGGCGGCTCGGCCGGCGCGGCTCAGGCCGGCTCAGGTGGAGTAGGCGCTGTTCTCGTGGACGTAGTCGGCGGTCAGGTCGTTGGTCCACAGCGAGGCGCTCGCCGTACCGGCGTTGAGGTCCGCGGTGATGACGACCTCGCGGCCCTTCATGTCCACCAGGTCGCGGTCCTCGCCGACGCCGCCGTCCTTGCACACCCAGACGCCGTTGATCGCCACGTCCAGCCGGTTCGGGTCGAAGGCGGCGTCGGTGGTGCCGATCGCGGCCAGCACCCGGCCCCAGTTCGGGTCCTCGCCGTGGATCGCGCACTTGAGCAGGTTGTTGCGGCTGATCGTCCGGGCGACCTCGACGGCCTCGTCCTCGGTGGCGGCGCCGGTGACGTCGATCCGGATGTCCTTGCCGGCGCCCTCGGCGTCGCCGATCAGCTGACGGGCCAGGTCGGCGCTGACGGCGCGGACGGCCTCGGCGAACTCGGCCCGGTCGGGGGTGGTGCCGGAGGCGCCGGACGCGAGCAGCAGCACGGTGTCGTTGGTCGACATGCAGCCGTCGGAGTCGATCCGGTCGAAGGTGGTGCGGGTGGCCTCGCGCAGCGCGGTGTCCAGGGCCGCGCTGTCGAGGTCGGCGTCGGTGGTGAGGACGACCAGCATGGTGGCCAGGCTGGGGGCGAGCATGCCCGCACCCTTGGCCATGCCGCCGACCGTCCAGCCGGCCGGGCTGGTGAACTGTGCGGTCTTGTGCACGGTGTCGGTGGTCTTGATGGCGATCGCGGCGGCCTCGCCGCCGGTGTCGCTCAGCTCCCGGGCGGCCAGGGTGACGCCCGGCAGCAGGAGGTCCATCGGCAGCCGGACGCCGATCAGGCCGGTGGAGGCGACCGCGACCTCGCCGGCGTTGAGGCCGAGTTCCGCGGCGACCCGCTCCGCGGTGGCGTGGGTGTCCTGGAAGCCGAGCGGGCCGGTGCAGGCGTTGGCGCCACCGGAGTTGAGGACGACGGCGGAGACCTGGCCGCCCTTGAGCACCTGCTCGGACCAGAGCACCGGGGCGGCCTTGACGCGGTTGCGGGTGAAGACGCCGGCGGCGGCGAGGGAGGGGCCGTCGTTGACCACCAGGGCCAGGTCCGGGGCACCGGAGGCCTTGAGGCCGGCGGTCACGCCGGCGGCGCGGAAGCCCTTGGCGGCGGTGACGCCGGTGTTCGGGGTGGTCACGGTGCGACTCCGTTCACGGGAAGGCCCAGCTCCTCGGGCAGGCCGAGGGCGATGTTCATGCTCTGCACCGCGCCGCCGGCGGTGCCCTTGACCAGGTTGTCGATCGCGCTGATCGCGATGATCCGCCCAGCGGTCAGGTCCAGGGCCACCTGGACCAGGGCGGTGTTGGCGCCGTAGACGCTGCTGGTCTGCGGCCACTGCCCCTCGGGCAGCAGGTGGACGAAGGCCTCGTCCGCGAACGCCTCGGCGTAGGCGGCGCGCAGGCTCTCGGCGCTCACGCCCGGCCTGGCCTTGGCGGAGCAGGTCGCGAGGATCCCGCGCGGCATCGGGACGAGGGTGGGAGTGAAGGAGACGGTGACCGGCTCGCCCGCGAGCGGGGTGAGGTTCTGCACCATCTCCGGGGTGTGCCGGTGCACGCCGCCGACGCCGTACGGGCTGACGCTGCCCATGACCTCGCTGCCCAGCAGGTGGGGCTTGGCGGCCTTGCCGGCGCCGGAGGTGCCGGAGGCGGCGACCACCACGGCCTCCGGCTCGGCGAGCCCGGCCGCGTAGGCCGGGAAGAGCGCGAGGGAGACGGCCGTCGGGTAGCAGCCGGGCACGGCGATCCGGTTGCTGCCCTTCAACGCGGCGCGGTGGCCGGGAAGTTCGGGCAGGCCGTAGGGCCAGGTGCCGGCGTGCGCGGAGCCGTAGAACTGCTCCCAGTCGGCGGCGGCCTTGAGCCGGAAGTCGGCGCCGCAGTCGACCACGAGGACGTTCGGTCCGAGTGCCTCGGCGACGGCGGCGGACTGGCCGTGCGGCAGCGCGAGGAACACCACGTCGTGGTCGGCCAGCACCTCGGGGGTGGTGGGTTCGAGGACGCGGTCGGCCAGCGGGATCAGGTGCGGCTGCAGCGCGCCCAGCCGGGTGCCCGCGTTCGAGCCGCCGGTCAGCGCCCCGATCTCCACCTCCGGGTGGCCGAGCAGCAGGCGCAGCACCTCGCCGCCCGCGTACCCGCTCGCGCCGGCGACGGCGACTCGCAATGCCATGGCGTTCCTCCTTGGTCGTGGCATGAATATACGCGCGAGGGAAAATCCATGCAAGACCGCTCCGGGAACGCGCCCCTGGGCCAGAGGTGCGGCCGAGGGGGCGGAGAAGGGCTCGTAGGGTCGGGGCCCGCGGCGGGCGATCGCCGCCCGGTCAGCGCTTGACCGCCCGCAGCACCACGAACTTGGGGTTCCCGGCGACGAGTCGGCAGTTGCCGAACAGCTTGCGCAGCTTGACGTGGTAACCGAGGTGGCGGTTGCCGACCACCCAGAGTTCGCCGCCGGGCCTGAGCGCCCGCCGGGAGCCGGTGAACATCCGCCACGCGGTGGCATCGGTGGTGGCCTGGTGGGAGTGGAACGGCGGGTTGTTGAGCACCAGGTCCACCGAGCCCGGGGCGAACAGGGCCGGGTCGAGCGCGTCCGCGGTGAGGAACTCCGCCGGGGCGTCCGGGCCCAGGTTGGTGCGGAAGGTCTCCTCGGCGGAGGCGACGGCCTGGTGCGACTCGTCCACGAACACCAGCTCCGCGCCCGGCCCGGCCAGCGCGGCGGCCGTACCGACCACGCCGTTGCCGCAGCCGAGGTCGACCACCCGGGCGCCCGGGGCCGGGGTCGGCAGGTGGGCCAGGAAGAAGCGGGTGCCGATGTCGAGCCGCTCGGCGCAGAAGGTGCCGGCGTGGTTGACGACCGTACGGCCGGAGGCGGGGCCGATGTCCGGCGGCAGTGCGTAGCGGTGCGGCCACGGGTTGGGGCCGGGGTCGAGCGCCGGATCGGGGGTGCAGAAGACCAGCCGGGCCTTGCGCACCGCGAGCGAGGTGCGGGTCGGGCCGAGGATCCTCTCGAACAGCCGCAGGGTGGAGGTGTGGATTTCGGTGACCATGCCGGTGCCGATCACCACCGTGCCGGAGTGGATCGCCGGGGCGAGCCGGTGCAGCTGGTCCTCCAGCAGCGCCAGGCTCTTGGGGATGCGCACCAGCAGGACGTCGATCCGCTCCGGCGGGGTGTCCCGGGTGGTGAGCAGCCGGGAGTCGTCCACGGGGACGCCGGCCCGGGCGAGGTTCTCCCGGGTGGCCCGGCGGCCGAGGTGGGAGTCGGTGATCTGGACCGGCCCGTACGGCGCCGGGGCGGCGGACGGCTCCCCGGAGGGCGCGGCGGCAGTCGCGGCGGCGGGCGTTCCGGAGGGGGCCGAGCCCGACGCGGCGGTCAGCGCCGTCGTCAGCGCGCCCCAGCGGTCGCCGAGGACGACGATCCGCCGACCGGCCAGCTCGGTCGCGGCGCCGGCGGCGCTGTCCGTCTCGCCGGCGAGGTGGCGCAGCAGGTACTCGTCGGCCGCGTCCCAGGCCCGCAGCCGCTCGCGCGGGTCCGCCGGGAAGCGGGTGAGGTCGAAGCTGCCCCAGGGGGTGGCCAGCGGGGTCTGCGGCGCGGTCGCGGCGGGCGTGGTCTGCGGATTCATCGTGTTCTCAGGCTATCCGACGGCCCGACGGGGAACGGTTTCGTGCGGATCCGACCGGACGGATACTGGAAGAGCCCGACCGAGAGGGGTGAGGGTGATGGACTGGAAGCTCGAAGTCGTGGTCGTCCCGGTGGCGGACGTGGACCGCGCCAAGCTGTTCTACGAGGAGCAGGCCGGCTTCACGGTCGACCACGACACCCGGCTGCGGGACGGGATCAGGGTGGTCCAGTTGACTCCCCCGGGGTCGTCCTGCTCGATCGTGGTGGGCACCGGGGTGATCGACTCGGCGCCCGGATCGGTCAAGGGGCTCCAACTGGTGGTGCCGGACATCGAGAAGGCACACGCGGAACTCGCCGCGCGCGGCGTCGCGGTCAGCCCCGTCCAGCACTTCGTCGCGGGCTCCCGGGTGGACGGGCACGGCGAGGCCTGGAACAACTTCGTCTTCTTCAACGACCCTGACGGCAACGGCTGGGCCGTCCAGGAGGCACCGTCCGTCGCCTAGGGTCACCGTCCGTCGCCCGGGGCCGTCCGTCACCCCGGCGCCGCTGTCCGTCACCCGGGGCCGTGCGTCACCCGGGGGCCACCGTCCGTCACCGGAGGCTTGGGTAGGCTCCGAGAATGGCTGAACACGAGGGAAACGTGCGGGTGGACGTCTGGATCTGGTCGGTCCGGCTGGCCAAGACCCGGGCGCTGGCGGCCGCCGCCTGCAAGGCGGGACACGTCCGGGTGAACGGCGAACGGGCCAAGCCGGCGCAGTCGCTCAAGCCGGGTGACGAGGTGCGGGTCCGCCAGGAGGGGTACGAGCGGGTCGTCGTGGTGCGGCAGTTGATCCGCAAGCGGGTGGGTGCCGCGGCCGCGGCGGAGTGCCTGATCGACAACAGCCCGCCGCGGCCGCCGCGCGAGTTCGTCGCCCCGGCCTTCGAACGCGACCGGGGCGCCGGGCGGCCGACCAAGCGGGAGCGCCGCGAACTGGACCAGCTGCGCGGACGGTAGCCCCCTACGCGGCGGCCGTGTCGGTGAGCACCTGGGCCAGGAAGGCCTCGAGGTTGAGCACCGTGGCTGCGATCTGGTCCTCCACCGGCACCGACTCGTTGGGCCGGGTGACCAGCGTGGACTTCTTCAGCCCGCGCACGTAGAGCGAGCAGGCCAGGTCGGCGCAGATGTACGTGCCGACGGTGTTGCCCTCCCGACCGGCCGCGCCCGCCCGGCGGGCGGCCAGCAGCGCGACGCCCGACCCGGCGTGCGCGGTGATGCACAGCGAGCAGACGTTGGTCTTGGTGAGGCTGCGCCGGATCACCGGCGACCGCAGCGTCACCCCGACCACCTCGCCGCCGTACGGTGCCACCAGGTACGCCCGGTCGGGCGCGCCCGGATCCCGCCAGCCGAGGAAGTCCAGGTCCTCCCAGGGGAGTTCGGCCAGGCCCCGGGGCAGGTTGAGCCGACGGGCCTCGCCCTTGGAGCAGTTGACGAAGGACGCGCGGATCTCGGGGTCGCTCAGGGGTTCCATGGCGCGGAAGCTAACACCGCCCGCACGGCCGTGTCGCGCCATTTTCTCCCGGTACGCACCGATGGTCCGTCCTGCGGTGAGGGCTTGCGGGTACCCCCTCGCCCCCGCAGGCTTCGACGACCGACCCCGGCACCGGCGGGAGGCGCCGGGACCGGGGGCCGAGCCGTCGCGAGGGACTCAGGGCTTGATGGCGACGCCCGCGTAGGCGGAGACGTCCTGCCAGCCCTCGGGGAGGTCGGCGGTGCGGACGTGACCGGGAGTCGGGCGCCAGAGCGGGAGTTGGACGAGGCCGGGGCCGACGAAGTCGAAGTCCCCGAAGAAGGGCTCGACCTCCGCGCGCGGGCGCAGGACGAGCGGGGCGCTGGCGCTCCTGTAGATCCGGGTGCCCTCGGCGGCGCTCTCCCGGGAGGCGAAGTCAGGACTGCCGTGCGAGAGGATCAGCGCACTGCCCGGCGCGAGCGCCTCGCGCAGGGTGCGCACGATCTGCTGCGCGCCGTCCTCGTCGCGGATGAAGTGCAGGACGGCGACCAGCATCAGCGCGACCGGCCGGGAGAGGTCGACGGCGGCGGCCAGCGCGGGGTGGCCGAGGATGGACTGCGGATCGCGCAGGTCCGCCTCGATCACCGAGGTGTGCCCGACCGGGCGGCCGGCCAGCAGGGCGCGGGCGTGGGTGGCGACGATCGGGTCGTTGTCCACGTAGACCACCCGGGCGTCCGGGGCGACCCGCCGGGCGACCTCGCTGGTGGAGCCGACGGCCGGGATGCCGGTGCCGATGTCGACGAACTGGCGGATCCCCCGGCCCGCCGCGAACTCGACGGCCCGGCCGAGGAACTGCCGGTTGGTGCGGGCCAGCAGCGGCAGGGCCGGGTAGGCGGCGATCGCGGCCTGGGCGGCCTTGCGGTCCGCCTCGAAGTTGTCCTTGCCGCCCAGGTAGTAGTCGTACATCCGCGCGGTGTGCGGTACGCCGGTGTCCAGTTCGCTCGGCGGCTGCCAGTCCTCGGCCCTGGCCCATTGCCAGTCGGTGCTCGTGCCGTGGCCGACGGCCGCGGTGTCCTCGTGCGTCATCTTCCGCCCCCAATGCGCCATGCCGGAATTCGCTACCGCCCCGTAACACAGCGGCGCGCCGTGATCGTATCCAAGGACACGCCGCGGAAACAGGCGGAGTTCAGGTTTACGCAACACCCGTAGATTGGAGTGTGTGCACGTCAAAAGGTGGGCGGACACGCCGGTGGCGGATCGCCGGGCCGCGCCGCGCTCTCTATGCTGGCTGCCGATGACTGCCGACCGCCGCACCGTACTGCGCACCGCCGCCCAGCTGGCCGCCCTGACCGCCGCCGGCGGACTCGTCACCGGTTGCGCCGGCGGTAAGCCCCGCCGGGCCGACACCGGGGCGCTCGCCGCGCACCCCGGCGCCGTCGACCCGCAGCACACCACCGACCCCGCCTGGAACGGCGGGGAGGGCCCGGAGTCCCCCGCCCCGACCACGCCGGCCGGCCCGCAGCCCGGTGGCGAGCCGAGCGCCGCCGCGGCCGCCACCACCGCCCCGCCGACCCCGCCGACGCTGGCGCCGCTCGCGGCGGGCACCCCGTTCGAGGTGGTGTACGGGCCGCGTACCGGCAAGAACGTGGCCCTCACCTTCCACGGCAGCGGCGACCCCAAGCTCGCCACGGCCCTGCTGGAGGCCGCCGAGCAGCGCGGCGCCAAACTGACCGTCATGGTGGTCGGCAGCTGGCTGGACCAGCAGCCGCAGATGGCCCGACGGATCCTGGACGGCGGCCACGAGCTCGGCAACCACACCCAGAACCACCTCAACATCTCCGCGATGACGCCGGACCAGGCGCGCGCCGAGATCGCCCAGTGCGCCGACCGGCTGCAGAAGCTGACCGGCACGATCGGCCGCTGGTTCCGCCCCTCCGCCGCCCAGTACGCCACCTCGATGGTGCGCGAGCAGGCCAAGGCCGTCGGCTACGAGCACGTGCTGTCCTTCGACGTCGACCCGCGCGACTACAACGACCCGAGCGCCGCCGAACTGCAGCGCCGGGTGCTGAACTCGGTGCGCGGCGGCTCGGTGGTGGCCCTGCACATGGGCCACCAGTGCACCGTCGACGCGCTGCCGGCGATCCTGGACGGCCTCGCCAAGGCGGGGCTCAAGCCGGTGACGGCCAGCCAGCTCTGCGCGTAGCCGGGGCGGCCGGACCGGCGCAGGACCGGCCGGCCGGGCAGTCGGCGGGCAGCGGTCAGACCATCGGGTCGTCGTCCTTGTACGGCCGCAGCCGCAGCGTGCGGGCGTCCGTCCGCCGGATCTCCTCGGCCTGCTCGACCAGCTCCGCCAGGTCGTCCCGCTCGGCGTGGACGAAGCGCCCGTGCAGGCCGTCGAAGCGGCCGCGGGCGACGTCCACGGTGACCGCCACCATGTACGGGATCGAGGCCCAGGTCCTGTTGTCCCGGAACATCGGCATCCCGGCGGTCATGTCGGTGGCCACCGCGCCGGGGCTGATGTCCAGGACCACCACCCCGTACCGGGCCAGCGAGTCCGCGATGTTGTCGGAGAGCTGGAGCAGCGCGCCCTTGGAGGTGGCGTACGCGGTGTAGTGGCCGTCGGGGCGCACCGCGAAGCCGGAGTTGAGGTTGAGCACCCGGCCGCTCCGGCGGGCCACCATGCCGGGGAGCACGCAGCGCAGCAGGTTGTAGGGGCCGCGCAGGTTGGTCTCGACGACCCGCCACCACTGGGTGGGGTCGGTCTCCCAGACCGGCACCTCGGCGGCGTCGACCTGGCCGGCGTTGTTCACCAGCAGGTCGATCGGGCCAAGGTCGCGCTCGACCAGCCGGACGGCCTCGCGCACCGAACCGGGGCGGCACACGTCGGCCGTGACCGCGACCCCGCGCGAGCCGCGCTTGACGCACTCCTTGAGGGTGTCGGTCAGCGTGCCGTGGGTGCGGCCGACCAGGCCGACGGCCATGCCCTCGGCGGCCAGGCCGATGGCGATCTCCCGGCCGATGCCCCGGCCGGCCCCGGTGACCAGGGCGACCCGCCCCGTGAGCGATCCCGTCGACACCGCGTGTTCCCTTCCCGGCCCCGTCCACCGTCCGCCCGCCGCCGTCCCGGGCGTTCCGCCGAGACCCGCGGCCTGCTGTCGCGGCATTCTGTCGGCCGCCGGGCGGCGCCGGGCGCGGCCACACGCCCGGGCGGTGCGTCCCCACCCGTTCGGAGCAGCCGTGGACGTGGCACCGCGCCGGGGAGGGGGTGACCTACTGGCCGGTACGGAGTAGTAACGTCGTCGGGGCGGTGACCGGTGCACCCATTCCGGTTCACCGACCCGTTGACCAGCAGCTCGCTGGGCCACCAGTTCGCTGGGCGACCCCCAGCACCACCGAAGGGCAACTGAGTGAGTGACATCGCGCGCGTCGGAGTAGTCGGCTGCGGACTGATGGGGTCGGGCATCGCGGAGGTCTTCGCCCGGGCGGGGCTGGACGTCCTGGTGTCGGAGGCCAGCGGCGAGGCGCTGGAGCTCGGCCGCACCCGGCTGACCAACTCCCTGGAGACGGCGGTCAAGCGCGGGAAGCTGAGCCCCGAGCAGCGGGACGAGGCGCTGGCACGGCTGTCCTTCACGGTGGAGCTGTCCGACTTCGCCGACCGCGACCTGGTCGTCGAGGCGGTCGCCGAACGCGAGGACATCAAGGTCAGGATCTTCGAGACGCTGGACCGGGTGATCGAGCGGCGTGACGCGATCCTGGCCTCCAACACCTCCTCGATCCCGATCGTGAAGCTGGCCGCCGCCACCTCCCGCCCGGAGCAGGTGATCGGCCTGCACTTCTTCAACCCGGCGCCGGTGCAGAAGCTGGTCGAGGTCATCCCCACGCTGACCACCTCGGCGACCACCACCGAGCGGGTCGAGGCCTTCGCCTCCCAGGTGCTCGCCAAGGAGCCGATCCGTGCCCGTGACCGGGCCGGCTTCGTGGTCAACGCGCTGCTCGTGCCGTACCTGCTCTCCGCGGTGCGGATGTTCGAGTCGGGCGTGGCCACCGCCTCCGACATCGACAAGGGCATGGAGGCCGGCTGCGCCCACCCGATGGGCCCGCTGCGGCTGTGCGACCTGATCGGTCTGGACACCATCGTCTCGATCGCCGAGTCGATGTACGACGAGTACAAGGAGCCGCTGTACGCCGCTCCGCCGCTGCTGTCCCGGATGGTCGACGCGGGCCTGCTGGGCCGCAAGTCCGGTCGCGGCTTCTACGACTACACCGCGAGCGCCTGACCGACGGCGGCGAGGGGGGGGGGGGCCGCTGGGGGGGGGCCCGCGCCCCCGGGCCTTCGGCGGGGGGGGGGGGAAGTACACCGCCCCGGCGGCACG
>NZ_JBEPAK010000055.1:0-32067 GCF_040298565.1 Kitasatospora sp. NPDC001539
GGGCCGCGCCCACTCCGGACGCGGCCCCGCCGGCGGTCCACCGCGCACGATCGGAACTCCCATGCCCCGCGTCACCCGCACCCACCGCTCCGGCCGCACCGCCCGGCTGGCCGGCGCCGCCGCCCTCGCGCTGGCGGCCGCCCTGACCCTCTCGGCCTGCGGCTCCTCCGGCGGCGGCTCGACCACCGCCAAGGTCACCCAGCAGAAGGACGACAGCCCGTACCAGGGCACCAAGCTGGCGAAGAACTTCGAGAAGCCCGACCTCCAGCTGACCGACACCTCCGGGCAGCCGTACGACCTGCGGCAGCGGACCAACGGCAGGACCACCCTGCTGTTCTTCGGCTACACCAACTGCCCGGACGTCTGCCCGACCACCATGGGCGACATCGGCGTCGCGATGAAGTCGCTCTCCGCGGAGGACCGGAAGAAGATCGACGTCGTCTTCGTCTCCACCGACCCGCAGCGCGACACCCCGAAGGTGCTGCGCACCTGGCTGGACTCGATGGGCGGCGACTTCATAGGCCTCACCGGCGACCTGGAGAAGGTGAAGACCGCCGCCAGGTCGCTCGGCATCATGATCGAGGACCCGGTCGTCAACCCGGACGGCACGGTCACCTCCACCCACGGCGCCCAGGTGCTGGCCTTCCTCCCCTCGGACGACAGGGCGCACGTGCTCTACATGAGCGGCACCGAGGAGAAGACCTACGAGCACGACCTGCCGCTGCTCGCCAAGGGGGTCGCGGCGTGACCGCGGTGGCTCCCGGCACCCGGCGGTTCCGCCGGTCCGCCCTGCTGGGCGCCGTGGTCGCCACCGCCCTGGGCGGCGGTGCCATCCTGGCCGCCTGCGGGACGGGCGGCCAGGACGGCGCCTCGAGCGCGGGCCCGGCGAAGCTGAGCGTGGCCGACCCGTACATCCCGCTGCCCCCGGCCGGGGGCATGGGCGCCGGGTACCTGACCGTCCGCAACGACGGCGGGCCGGACCAGCTGGTGAAGGTGACCAGTCCGGCCGCCGAGTCCGTCACCATCCACCGCTCGACCGCGTCCAGCATGGAGCAGGTGGACAGCCTGGACGTGCCCGCGCACGGCGCGCTGGAGCTCGCCCGCGGCGGCACCCACCTGATGATCATGGGGTGGCAGAAGGCCCCGGCCCTGGGCGACGAGCTGGAGCTCGACCTCACCTTCGCCAAGTCCGGCACCATCGCGGTCAAGGTGCCGGTCAAGGAGCTCACCTACCGGCCCGGCCGGAGTTAGGGGACCCCAGCATGCAGCAGGCCTCGCACCGCGGGACCGCACCCCACCGGGCCGCCGTCCGGCGGACCGCGTCCGGGCGGACCGCGTCCGGGCGGACCGCGCTCCGGCGGACGGCAGCCCGGCGCATCGCCGGAGCGCTCGCGATGCTCGGCACGCTGTTCGCCCTGGTGCTCGCCGGCGCCGGCCCGGCCTCCGCCCACGCCACCCTGGAGTCCACCGACCCGCGGCAGAACTCCGTGGTCGCCACGGCCCCGCAGGCGGTCACGCTGACCTTCAGCGAGACGGTGTCGCTCTCCGGTGACTCCGTACGGGTGCTGGACCCGGCCGGCAAGGCCGTGGACACCGGGAACCCGGCCCACGCCGACGGCCGGGGCGACACCGCCCGGGTGGGGCTGCGGAGCGGGATCGCCAACGGCACCTACACGGTCGCCTGGCGGGCCGTCTCGGAGGACTCGCACCCGGTCGGCGGCGCGTTCACCTTCTCCGTCGGCGCTCCCTCCGACACCTCCGTCTCCGCCACCGCGCTGCAGGGCGCCGACGCGGACGGCCTGGTCGCCGCCCTGTACGGCACCGGGCGCACCGTGGCGTACGCGGCGTTCGCCCTGCTCGCCGGGGTGGCCGGGTTCGTGCTGGTCTGCTGGCCGGCCGGGGCCGCCAGGCGTCCGGTGCAGCGGCTGCTGATGACCGGCTGGACGGCGCTGCTGGCCTCCACCGTCGCGGTGCTGATGCTGCGCGGCCCCTACGAGCGCGGCTCCGGCCTCGGGAAGGCGCTCGACCTGTCGCTGGTGCGCGCCACGCTGGACGAGCGGATCGGCACCGCGCTGGCCGCCCGGCTGCTGCTGCTCGCCGCGGGCGGGATCTTCCTGTCGCTGCTGGTCGGGCAGCTGGGGCAGCCGCACCGGACGGCCGCCGCACCGGACGGCGAGGAGGCCCGGGGTCCCGCCGACCAGGACGACGACGAGGCGGCCGAGCTGCGCGAGCTGGAGCAGCGGGCCGCCGAACGGCCGCTGCGCGACGCCCGCCTGGGCCTGGGCGTGGCCGGACTGGTGCTGTCCGTCGCCCTCGCGGCGACCTGGGTGGGTGCCGACCACGCCTCGGTGGGCATCCAGGTCTGGCTGGCGCTGCCGTTCGGCGTGCTGCACCTGATCGCGATGGCGCTCTGGCTGGGCGGCCTGGCCGCGCTGCTGGTCGCGCTGCGCGAGGGGGTCGGCGCCGAGGTGGTGGAGCGCTTCTCGAAGGTGGCCTTCGGCTCGGTGGCCGCCCTGGTCGTCACCGGGGTCTACCAGTCCTGGCGGGGCCTGGGCAGCTGGGGCGCGCTGACCGGCACCGAGTACGGGCGGCTGCTGCTGGTGAAGACCGGCTGCGTGGCCGCCATGCTCGGCGTCGCGTGGGTGTCCCGCGGCCGGCTGGCCCGGCTGCGCTCGGCGCCCGCCGAGGCCGCGGAGGTCGAGCGGGCCGAGGTGCCCGAGCCGGTCGGCGCCCCGGCGCTCAGCGAGGACCCGGTCCGGCAGGCGCAGCTGGACCGGCAGCGGGCCGCCCGGGCGAGTGCCGGGCGCGACCGCGCCCTGACCCCGACCCGGGCCGGGCTGCGCCGCTCGGTGCTGGTCGAGGCGCTCGTCGCGGTGGCGGTGCTGGTGGTCACCACGATGCTCACCAACTCCCCGCCCGGGCGGGTGGCGGGCGCGGTCACGGCGGCGGGGAGCGCCGCTCCGGCGGGCGGGTCCGCGGCGGCGCCGCAGACCGAGCCGGGCCGCACGGTGGAGCTCAAGCTGCCCTACGACACCAAGGGCCGGACGCCGAACGCCAAGGGCACCGCGACGGTCAGCGTCAACCCGGCCGGGACGGGACCGAACGAGGTGAAGCTCGCGCTGGACGGCGCCGACGGCAAGCCGGTGGACGTCCCGGAGGTGCAGCTCGCCTTCACCCTCCCGGACCGCGACCTGGGCCCGCTGCCGGTGACGCTCACCCCGGAGGGCACCGGCCGCTGGGGCGGCACCGCGCAGCTGCCGCTGGCCGGCACCTGGGTGGTCTCGGTGCAGATCCGCTCGTCGGACATCGACCAGACCACCCCGACCCAGCAGTTCAAGGTCGGGTGAGCGCGGTGGACGGGAACGGGACGGGCACGGCCGGCGCCGCCGGCCCGGTGGGTGTCACCCGCCGGACGCTGCTCGGCACGGCCGGCGCCGGGCTGCTGGTCGGCGCCGGGGCCGGGGCAGCCGGGGCGGTCGCCTACGACCGTCCGGCCGGCGACCGGGCCGGTAGCGGGGCGGACGGCGGTGGCGCGCTCGGCACGGGCCGGGTGCCATTCCGCGGCGAGCACCAGGCCGGCATCCTCGAACCGCAGCAGGCCGAGGTGCGGCTGGCCGCGTTCGACCTCGCCGCCGGGGCCGGCCGGGACGGGCTGCGCGCCCTGCTCCAGCGCTGGACCAAGGCGGTGGACCGGCTGACCGCCGGGGAGCCGGCCGAGGAGTTCGACAACCAGGTCGCGCTGGACGCCGGGCCGTGCTCGCTCACGGTCACGGTCGGCTTCGGCGCCGCCCTGTTCGACAAGGCCGGGCTGGCCGACCGCCGCCCCGCGGCGCTCGAGCCGCTGCCCGCGTTCCCCGGCGACGCGCTCGACCCGGCCCGCGGCGACGGCGACCTGTTCGTGCAGGTCGGTGCCGACGACGCGCTGGTCGCCGTGCACGCGCTGCGGACGCTGCAGAAGCTGGCGGCCGGGACGGCGGCGCCGCGCTGGCAGTCGGCCGGCTTCGCCCGGACCCCGGGCGCGACCGCGCGGCCGATGACCGGGCGCAACCTGATGGGCCAGATCGACGGCACCAACAACCCCAAGCCTGGCGAGGAGGGCTTCGCCGCCAAGGTGTTCTGCGCGGGCGGCGGGGACCAGCCGGCCTGGCTGGCCGGCGGCTCGTACCTGGTGTTCCGGCGGATCCGGATGCTGCTGGACCACTGGGAGGAACTGCCGGTGGACCGGCAGGAACGGGTGATCGGGCGGCGCAAGGCGGACGGCTCGCCGCTGAGCGCACCGGCCGGCTCCGGCGAGGGCACCGCGGTGGACCTGTCCGCACAGGGCCCGGACGGCGGCCTGGCGATCCCCGCCGACGCCCACGTACGGGTCGCGGCCCCGGCGGCCAACGGCGGCGCGGCGATGCTGCGGCGCGGCTTCTCGTACCACGACGGTCTGCTGCCGGACGGTTCGCCGGACGCCGGGCTGCTGTTCCTCGCCTTCCAGGCGGACCCGCGCACGGGCTTCACCCCCGTGCAGCGCAAACTCTCCCGCGGCGACGGCCTCTCCCGCTTCCTGCGGCACGAGGCGAGCGGGCTGTACGCGGTGCCGCCGGGCGTGCCCGCCCAGGGCTACCTCGGGCAGCAGCTCCTGGAGGGGTAGCGGACCGGCCCCGGGCCCGCCGCTTCGGTACGGCCCCGGGGACGGCCCCCGGGGCCGCGGAGCCCCCGGCGCTCCCGGCGGCCCGCGGCGGACGCCGTGTCCGCGGGCGCGGTCCCGGCCAGCGGAACGCCTTTCCTGCCGGGGCCGGGAAATCGTTATGGTGACTGCCTCGGCACCATCGGACCCAGGCGGCACCCATTTCCCACGGAGGCGTCATGTCGGCCACCCGCTACACCTACCTCGGCCCGGCCGGCACCTTCACCGAGGCGGCGCTGCACACCCTGCCCGAGGCGGCGACCCGGGAGCTGGTGCCGCTGTCCTCGGTGGCGCTCGCCCTGGAGGCGGTGCGCGGCGGCGAGGCCGCGGGGGCGTTCGTGCCGATCGAGAACTCGGTGGAGGGCGCGGTCACCGCGACCAACGACGAACTGGCCTCCGGCAACCCGCTGATGATCTACCGCGAGGTGCTGCTGCCGATCTCCTTCGCGCTGCTGGTGCGACCGGGGACGGAGCTGTCCGGGATCAAGACGGTGACCAGCCACCCGGTGGCCCAGTCGCAGGTGCGCCGCTGGCTGGCGGCCAACCTGCCGGACGCGACCTGGGAGTCGGCCGCCTCCAACGCGGACGGCGCCCGGCTGGTCGCCGAGGGCCGGTTCGACGGGGCGTTCGCGGGCGAGTTCGCGGCGCCGATCTACGGGCTGGACCCGCTGGTCAAGGACATCGCGGACGCGCAGAGCGCGACCACCCGCTTCGTCCTGGTCGGCCGCCCGGGGCGGGTCTCCTCGCCGACCGGGGCGGACAAGACCTCGATGGTGGTCTGGCTGCCGGACGACCACCCGGGTGCGCTGCTGGAGCTGCTCCAGGAGTTCGCGGTGCGCGGGGTCAACCTGATGCGGATCGAGTCCCGGCCGACCGGGGAGGGGCTGGGCAGCTACTGCTTCCTGATCGACTGCGAGGGGCACCTGTCCGAGCGCCGGGTGGCCGAGGCGATGATGGGGCTCAAGCGGATCTGTCCCCAGGTGCGGTTCCTCGGCTCCTATCCGCGCGCCGACCGCCAGGTGTCCACGCACCGGCGGCCGGGGACCTCGGACGAGGATTTCGCCGCGGCGGCGGACTGGTTCTCCCGGGCGCTCGACGGCCGCGGGGACGTCTGAGCCGGCCGCCGGCCCTTCCGAAGGCACTCCTGGCGGCCCTTCCGGCCTTGGTGATCCCTTCCGCTTTTTCCTGATCGGTGTCGACCGTTGTCGACCGGGGTGATCACGCCGGGCGGGTGACCGTTCCGTCGTCCACAGCCCGCCCCGGGGCCGGAGGCCGCTGTCCACAGGCCTCCCCGCTGTCCACAGCCGAAAGTTATCCACAGGCCTGGGGATGAGTCGACAAACCGGTATAGCCATTGCCCAGAACTGGTCGGATCATCTGTTTGCGTCGCAGAGATGACTAATCGGCCCAGAGTCACCCCCTTCCCTGCAAATCACCCGTTTGAGTGCTTCAATTCCCTCACCCGAGAAGGCCCATTGAGGTTTGAAACCTCAATTCGCTGGTTCCGGTGAGCGGAGTGCCGCCCTCCCCATCGATCCACAGCCCCGGCCGCCGACCTGTGGATAACCCGGCTGCGGCCGGTTCTCCCCAACGGTTATCCACAGGCGCCGGGGAGTTATCCCCAGGGGAAACCGGTACCGGTGGAGGAACCGCCGCCCGGTACGCTTGGCCCTGTGATTGACCTTCGCCTGCTCCGTGAGGACCCTGACCGAGTGCGCGCCTCGCAGCGCGTCCGTGGCGAGGACGTCGACCTGGTCGACGCCCTCCTCTCCGCCGACGAACGGCGCCGGTCCTCGGGCAGCCGCTTCGACGAACTGCGCAACGAGCAGCGGGTGCTCGGCAAGCAGGTCGCCCAGGCCAAGGGCGACGAGAAGACCGCCCTGCTGCAGCGCACCAAGGAGCTCGCCGCCGAGGTCAAGGCCGCGGACGCCGAGCAGAGCGCGGCCAAGGAGGAGGCGGACCGCCTGCTCCGCTCCCTGGCGAACCTCATCGACCCGGCCGCCCCGGTCGGCGGCGAGGAGGACTTCGTCACCCTGGAGGAGATCGGCACCCCGCGCGACTTCGCCGCCGAGGGCTTCGAGCCCCGCGACCACGTCGAGCTGGGCCAGCTGCTGGGCGCGATCGACACCGAGCGCGGCGCCAAGGTCGCCGGTGCCCGCTCCTACTACCTGACCGGCGTCGGCGCGCTGCTGGAGCTCGCCCTGGTCAACATGGCGATCGCCCAGGCCACCGCGGCCGGCTTCATCCCGATGATCACCCCGGCCCTGGTCCGCCCGGCGGCCATGGACGGCACCGGCTTCCTCGGCCAGGCCGCCGAGAACGTGTACCACCTCGGCGACGAGGACAAGTACCTGGTCGGCACCAGCGAGGTCCCGCTGGCGGCGTACCACATGGACGAGATCATCGACGCCGACAAGCTGCCGCTGCGCTACGCCGGCTACTCGTCCTGCTTCCGCCGCGAGGCCGGCACCTACGGCAAGGACACCCGCGGCATCATCCGCGTCCACCAGTTCGAGAAGGTGGAGATGTTCGTCTTCACCACGCCCGAGGACGCCGAGAACGAGCACCGCCGCCTGCTCCAGTGGGAGAAGGACTTCCTCAACGCGCTGGAGCTGCCGTACCGGGTGATCGACGTCGCCTCCGGTGACCTCGGCGCCTCGGCCGCGCGCAAGTTCGACATCGAGGCCTGGATCCCCACCCAGGGCAAGTACCGCGAGGTCACGTCGACCTCCAACACCACCGAGTACCAGGCCCGCCGCCTGTCGATCCGGATGCGCGAGGAGGGCAGGACCCGCCCGCTCGCCACCCTGAACGGCACCCTGGTCGCCGTCCCGCGCACCATCGTGGCGATCCTGGAGAACCACCAGCAGGCCGACGGCTCGGTCGTCGTGCCGGAGGCGCTGCGGCCGTACCTCGGCGGACGCGCCGTCATCGAGCCGGTCAAGTGACCTCTCCCGCCCACCCCGGCGGTGGCGACCTGCCCTACCGGCTGGTCGCCACCGACCTCGACGGCACCCTGCTGACCAGCTGGGGGACCGTCTCCGAGCGCACCCGCGCCGCCCTGGCCGCGGCCGTCGGCGCGGGCGCGCTGCACATCGTGGTGACCGGACGCTCGGCCGTCTGGGCCCGTCCGGTGTTCGACGAGATCGGCTACACCGGGATAGCGGTCTGCGGCCAGGGCGCCCAGGTCTACGACGCGGGCGCGCACAAGCTGCTCACCTCGCTCACCCTGGACCGCCGGCTCGCGGCGGTCGCGATCGAGAAGATCGAGGCCGAGACCGGCCCGCTGGCCGTCGCCGCGAACCAGGACGGTCTGGACGGCCAGGTGCTGGCCGGCCCCGGCTACGAGCTGCTGATCGGCTCGGACCTGCCGGTCGTCCGGGTCGACCGCGCCGAGCTGCTCGCCTCCCCGGTCAGCAAGCTGTACATCCAGCACCCCCGGCTGACCGACGACGCCCTCGCCGAGGCCGCCCGCTGCGCCGCCGGCGACCTGGTGGGCGTGGTGATGGCCGGGGCGGGCGTGGTCGAACTGCTGCCGCTGGGCCTGTCCAAGGCCACCGGTCTGGCCGTCGCCGCCCGCCGGCTGGGCGTGCGCGCCGCCGACACCATCGCCTTCGGCGACATGCCCAACGACATCCCGATGTTCGGCTGGGCCGCGCACGGTGTCGCCATGGCCGACGCGCACCCGGAACTGCTCGCCGTCGCCGACGAGGTCACCGCGGGCAACGACGAGGACGGCGTGGCCGTCGTCCTGGAGCGCCTCTACCCGGTCCGCTGACCGGGCGCCCTCCCCTTCCGGCCCGCTCCCTCCCGGGAGCAGACCGGGGGCAGACCCCGGCGCAGTTGTAGGATGACCGGGCAAGCGGTTGTAGGATGACCGATGTCCGATCGACGGTGTGCGAAGGGAGGCCCGGAATGAGCGGCGACGGCAACGGTCTGCAGGCGGCCGGACGGCGTTCCCTGGTGGACACCGCGATCGACCAGCTGCGCGAGCAGCTCGCCGACGGCACCTGGCCGGTGGGGTCGCAGATCCCCACCGAGCACGAGCTCGCCGAGCGGCTGCAGGTCGGGCGGAACACCGTGCGGGAGGCGATCCGGGTGCTGGTGCACGCCGGGATGCTCGTCTCGCGGCAGGGCGAGGGGACCTTCGTACGGTCCACCAGCGACCCGGCGGCGGTGCTGCGCGGCGTCCAGCGCTCGGGCATCCGGGACGTCCTGGAGGTCCGCGCGGCGCTGGAGACCGAAGGCGCCCGACTGGCCGCGCTGCGGCACACCCCCGAGGACATCCGGCGGATGCGGGCCGCGCTCGCCCGCGAGGCCGAGGTGATCGCGGCCCACCCCGAGCGGGCCGGCCGCGAGGCCACCGTCGAGCACGACCTGGAGTTCCACACCGCCGTCGTCGAGGCCGCGCACAACCCGGCACTGACCGAGGTGTACCGCTACTTCGGCGCGTCCGTACGCGAGTCGATGACCTCCGCGTTCGGCGACCACGAGATGCCCGAGGTGGTCGTGGCCACCCACGCGGCGCTGGTCGACGCGATCGAGAGCGGTGACCCGGACCGTGCCGAGGCGGCGTGCCGCGCGCTGCTCGCCGAGCCGACCGCGGCCGTCGAGCAGCTGCTCGCGGCCATCGCGGCCCGGAAGTAGGGCGGCGCGGGACGCCGGCTTCGCCGCTCCCGCACCCCGGCCCTCGCACCCTCCGCCCGCGCACCTCCGCGCCGCCGGCCACCGGCCCGCGCCCGCCCGTTCGCGCCCCCGGACTCCCAGAACCCCGCGTCACGAAAGAACAGCACACCCATGGCCGTCACCCGTGCCCCGCAGCCGGATGTCACCACCACCGCCGCCCCGCTGCCCCTGCGCTCCCGGCTGGCCCACCCCGCCCTGCTGCTGACCGGCATCGTGCTGGTCGCGCTGAACATGCGCGCCTGCCTGGCGGCGATCTCCCCGATGGTCGGCGAGATCCAGCGGACCTTCGGCCTCTCGGCCACCGCGAGCGGGCTGATCACCACCGTGCCGGTGCTCTTCCAGGGCGTCGGCGCGCCGCTCACCCCCCGGCTGACCCGCCGGTTCGGCGCCGAGCGGGTCGTGCTGGGTGCGGTGCTGGTGCTGGGCGCGGGCGTGCTGCTGCGGGTGCTGCCGTCGGTGCTCGCGCTGTACGCCGGCTGCGTGGTGATCGGCGTGGCCATCGCGGTGCTGAACGTGTCGATGCCCGGCCTGGTCAAGCGGGAGTTCCCGGACCGCGCGGCGACCATGACCGGCGTCTACTCGACCACCATGCTCGTCGGCGCCACCCTGGCCGCCGGGACGTCCGTGCCGCTGGAACACGCGCTGGGCGGCGGCTGGCGCGCCTCGCTCGGCGCCTGGTCGCTGCTCGCCCTGGTCGCGGCGGCGGCCTGGCTGCCGCAGGTGCTGCGCTCCCGGCAGGAGAAGGCGGCGGTGGCCGCGGCGGCCCAGCCGGGCAAGCCGGTCGAGGGCATCTGGAAGTCCCCGCTGGCCTGGCAGATCAGCCTCTTCATGGGCATCTCGTCGCTGCTCGTCTACACCCTGGTCGCCTGGATGCCGACCATCCTGGCCGACCACGGCATGGACCGCGGCCAGGCCGGCCTGGTCTTCGCCTTCTCCAACCTGGTGCAGGTCGCCGGCGCCTTCCTGGTGCCGCTGATGGCCGGACGGATGACCAGCCAGCGTGCCCTCGCGGTGACCATGGCGGCCCTGAACGGGCTCGGCATCGCCATGCTGCTGGTCGCGCCGGTCTCCGCGGCCTGGGCGTCGGCGGCGGTCCTCGGCGTGGCCCAGGGCGGTTCGCTCGGCCTGGGTCTGGCGTTCATCGTGCTGCGCACCGGCACCGCGGCCGGCGCCGCCCAGCTGGGCGGGATGTCCCAGGCGGTCGGCTACCTGGTGGCGGCGGCCGGCCCGGTCGGCGCCGGTGCGCTGCACCAGCTCACCGGCGGCTGGGAGGCCACCCTGGCGCTGATGCTGGTGCTGGTCGCGGTGGTCGGCGCGGCCGGCTGGGGCGCCGGGCGCAACCGCACGCTCTGACCGGGCGCAACCGGACCCCTGACCGGGCGTCACCGTGCGCTCCGGCCAGGCGTCACCACACGCTCCAGCCAGGCGTCACCGTGCGCTCCAGCCAGGCGTCACCGTGCGCTCCGGCCAGGCGTCACCACACGCTCCGGCCGGGCGTCACCGGAGGCGTCGCCCCGCCTCCCCCGGGACACCGGCGGCCGGCCCCGGGCTACCCGGCACCGGCGCCGGCCGCGGCACCGGCTTCGACCGGCGCCGCGGCGGGGCTCGCCGCGGCCGACGGTCGGAAGCCCTTGAGGATCAGGTGGAGGGCGAGGCAGATCTCCCAGAGGAAGACCGGGACGGCGGCGAGGGCCGCCCGCACCGAGAACTGCTGGTAGCCGCCGAACATCTGGGCGGCACCCGAGGCGAAGACCAGGGGCCCGCCGACCAGCCCCAGCACGGGGATGAAGCGGGCCACGAGCCCGGCCCGGTGGAGCACGTACGCGAGCAGCACCGTGTTCGTCCCGCAGACGAAGCCCGGTCCGAGCAGGAACGTCCAGTTGTGGAACGCGACGAGCGCGTGTCCGAGTGTGACGGCCTCGGCGCCGGTCGCGCCGGCCGGGTCCTGCCGCAGCGTCACGACGGCGAGGAGCGGGACGACGCCGACGGCGATGACGCCGGCTTCGAGGGTGCGCAGTGCGACGTAGCCGAGGGCGGCGCCCTCGTTGCGGCTCCTGACGACGGGGAAGAGCGCGACCGCCGTTCCGACGACGGCGAGGGCCAGGACCACCTCCAGGAACGCGCCGAGCAGCACCCGGGTGTCGGGGCCCGGGCCGACGACGTAGTCGGAGCGGTGCAGGACCGGTCCGTAGAGGGCGAGGGCCGCGACGGAGGTGACGTGGGTGACGAGGTAGAGGGCGCCGGCGATCGCGGCGGTTCTTCTGGTTGACGTCATGGGAGTCTCCCGCACAGGGAGGCGTACGGCGTACACCTCAGGCCCCGAAAACGTAGGTGTATGCTGTACACCATGTCAAGCGGCGCGTTCGTTCATCACCGGGCGGCTCGGCGACGGACCACCCGGGGGCGGGCGACTCGACGGCGGGCGGCATGACCGGGCCCGCCAAAACCCCGCGCCGCGCCCCGCTGAACCGGGACCGCGTGCTGCGCGCCGCGGTGGCGCTCGCCGACGAGATCGGCATCGACGCGCTGAGCATGCGCAGTCTCGCCGAGCGGCTGGGCGTCGTTCCCATGGCTCTCTACAAGCACGTGGCGAACAAGGAGGAGCTGCTCGACGGCATGGTCGAGGTCATCGTCGGCGAGATCGCCCCGCCCGCCCGGGGCGCCGACTGGAAGGACGCGATCCGGCAGCGGATCCTCTCGGCCCGGCAGGCGCTGCTGAGCCACCGTTGGGCGTCCCAGGTGGTCGAGTCGCGCCGGCACGCCACGCCGGTCGTGCTGGACTACATGGACTCGCTGATCGGCATGTTCCGGGCCGGCGGCTTCTCCGTCGACCTCACCCACCACGCGATGCACGCCCTCGGCAGCCGCATGTGGGGGTTCACCCAGGAGCTGTTCCCCACGCCGCCGCCCCCCGCGGACCCGGAGGCCCGGGCCGCCATGTTCGACCAGCTGGCGGCGCGGTACCCGCACATCATCGAGATGGCCACGGCCGGCTCCCGCGACGGGGGATCGGCCCCGGGCGGGGGCTGCGACGACCAGTTCGAGTTCGAGTTCGCCCTGGACGTCCTGCTGGACGGCTTCGAGCGCCTCCACCGGCAGGGCTGGGACTCCACCGCCCGCCGGCACCCCACGGGGGCCACCGCGTAGCGCCGTTCCGCGGCCGCCGCTCGGCTGCTGCCCGGCGGCGCCACGACGGAACCGGCCCGGGCCCGGTCGCCCAGCAGGAGGGCGACGCGGGCGCCCTGGTGGGAACTGCCGGGCCGGTGGCGGTCCCGGCCCGGCGACGGGTTCAGCCCAGCTGGGCGAGGCCCTCGGTGGCGATCCGCTCGAAGACGGCGAGGTCGTTCTCGAAGACCGAGTCCGGCACCGGCCAGTGGATCACCAGCTCGGTGATGCCCAGCTCCCGGTAGGTGCCCGCCCAGTCGACGAAGGCGTCCACCGACTGCAGCGGCCGCTCCGCCGTCGACCCCTGGAGCAGCACCTTCTCCAGCGTCCCGACGTCCCGGCCGCGCGCCTCGCAGGCCGCCGTCAGCTTCGCGAGCTGCTGTGCGATCACCCCGGGCGCCTGCTCCACCGGCACGTCCGCCGGGCCCTTCGGGTCGCCGTAGGTCACCCAGCCCTGGCCGTACTCGGCGGCGAGCCTCAGGCCGCGCGGGCCGGTCGCGGCGACGTAGAACGGCACCCGCGGGGTCTGCACGCAGCCGGGGATGTTCCGGGCCTCGACCGCGGAGTAGTAGGTGCCCTCGCGGGTGGTGGCGTCCTGGCGCAGCAGCTCGTCCAGCAGCGGCAGGAACTCGCCGAAGCGGTCCGCCCGCTCCTTCGGCGACCACGCCTCCTGGCCCATCGCGGTGGCGTCGAAACCGGTGCCGCCGGCGCCGATCCCGAGCGTCACCCGTCCGCCGGACACGTCGTCCAGCGTGATCAGCTCCTTGGCCAGCGTGACCGGGTGGCGGAAGTTCGGCGAGGTCACCAGCGTGCCCAGGCGCAGGCGCTCCGTCGCGCAGGCCGCCGCCGTCAGCGTCGGCACGGACCCGAACCACGGCTCGTCGCGGAACGACCGCCAGGAGAGGTGGTCGTAGGTGTACGCGGCGTGGAAGCCGAGGTCCTCGGCGCGCCGCCAGATCTTCTGGCCCTCGCTCCACCGGTGGATGGGGAGGATCACGGTACTCAGTCGCATGCCCCCGACCCTACGCGTGCGGACGGCGGGACTTCGGACCGCCCGCACGTCGGCACGAGCAGGTCCGCTAGCGTGGCGCCATGGGCACGATGAGCAGGCGAGAGCTGGCCGCTCTGGTCGAGGAAGCGACGGTCGACACCTACGACGAGCACGAAGAGCTGTCGGCTCTGTTCACCGCCGTCGAGGAGAACCTGGCGGTGCCGTTGAGCACCTCGGTGCTGGGCGCCGAGGTGACCGTGCGCGGCATCGACCTCTCACCGGACGGAAGGATCGTCGCCCTGTGCACCCGCGGTGGGTTCCGGCAGGCGATCGGGCTGCTGGACCTTCCGTTGCCGGACCCGGCTCCGGACGGAGCGGAGTGGGTCGAGGCGTACCGCTACTACTGGACGCAGTGAGCGTCGGAACCTTCACGATCGAGAGGGCCTGCATGGCTGCCGTGGTGAGGAACGAGGATGGGGCGTCGTTGCGCGACCTGATCGAGCGAAGCTCCGAACTGAAGGGTGAACTCGTCGCCTTCGCCCAGAGCGCGCGCTTCGACCGGTGGTTGACGCCCCTCCTCCTGGAGGCCGCCGGGGCCCGGCGGCAGTTGGAGGAAGGTGATGCGATCCGGATCATCGACAACTTCGTCCTGCGGTACCGCCTGCCGGACGGCTCGACCGTGGTGGACCGGTTCGTCGCCGGACGACGGGGCTTGACCGAGGCGGATCGGGAGATGCTGCTCGGGTGGCGTGACCCCGTCGAGGGCATCTTCGAGATCCGGCGCAAGGACGGGGACGCCGTCGTCCTGCTGAACCTGATCGACGACCTGGAGTACCGCACGTACTCGAACGTCGGGCCTATGGCCTTCCGCGGAGTGTCCAAGGGGGGATTCCTGCACACCTGCCTGGTGCCCGTCCCCTCGGTCGACGGGGCGTGGCTGATCTCCGGAACCATGTCGTCCTACCCGAAGTCCAGCGGCACCGAGATCGCCCGGGCCGCGCTTCAACTGGCCGCCGGTCACCCCGAACTGGTCTTCCGCAACCCCGAGAAGATCGAGCAGGGATGGGCGTCGATGCGGGAGGACCGGGCCGCGTTCATCGAGTTCTGCGGCAGCGACGAACTGGTCCTTCCCCCTGCCGAAACCGAGGAGCGGCTCAACGCCTACTACCGGCACCGGCAGGAAGCCGCCGTCGCCGAGCATCCCGACCGGGCCCGGGGCAGGCGGCTCCCCGGCCTGTCCTTCCCGGCCTTCGAACTGCCGCCGGGACTCGCGGAATCGGAAACGGTCGGCGTCATCTACGACGAAGTCGACGGGCTCAACTTCTACCCGGACTACGGGATGCTGCGGGACCTCTTCGCCGATCCGGTCCTCCCCGGCCGCAGGCAGCACCAGGACCTGCTGCGCGTGTACCTGCGCGAGGAGTCGATTGCACCGCTGCCGCTCCGCCGCCTGGCCGCCGCCCACCCGGAGACCGTCGACGAGGTGTTCCGGAAGCTGCTGCGGAAGCCCGGATTCACCTGGGACGAGCACGGCGAGGAGCTGCTGCGCCGGCGCAAGCCCTGGTACTACGAGCAGGAGCCCCGCCCGGGCGTTTCCGTGATCGGTGAGCGCCTCAGCGAACTCGCTGCCGGCGGCCGTCGGCAGAGGTTCACCAGGACACGGCGTGTGCTGGGTCGACCCGGACACTCGTGACCGAGGCTGGTTTTCGGTGATCAGTAGCGACCCATGTGCGGCATGGCCTTCTCCGCCAGCTCGATGATCGCCTGTGCCTTCGGCAGATCTCCCCTGACCTCCTCGGGGGTGACCGGCGGAGCTTCGGCAGATCGGTATTCGCTCTCGTTCCGGCGGACACGCATGCGGCTGAACGGTCGCAGGATGCCTCCGAGTGGCGGGTCCAGCTGCGCCTTCACCGTCTCGTAGACCGCGACATGGCCGCCCCTGCTCGTGGCGCGAAGTCCCTGGTTCACCAGGACCGCCGCAAGCGCCTTGCGCGCAGCGTCGTACGCAAGGCTGTACGCACCGACCGGGTCGACATCGAGAAGCATTCTCGCGGAGGCCAAGTGCTGTCGGGCCTGGGCGAGTTCCGCCTCCGCATGCTCCGTCGAGGCCGGCACCCTCTCGACCTCCCTGCGATGGATCAGGTCGTCAACGACGGTCCGGCCCTGCTCCCAGCGGCTCATTCGCCGTTCTCCTCACGTAGGTGCAGGCGGACCAGCGGTCGCTCACGGACCGAGGTCAGGAAGGGTTCGTCACTCGGCGATGCCCATGCCTCCGGAGCGACACGGTGGACGTTGACCTCCCGGCGCAACTCCCGGGAGGCACGTTCGGCGAGATCGAAGAGTTCGTCCGGATCGGGGCGTCCGACGACCAGGACGTCGACGTCTGCTGGGATCGGTCCGGGCACGCCGCTGTGGCGGGCTGCCCAGGAACCGTAGACGTACGCCTCGTCGATGCCGTCCAGGTCGGCCAGGAGCGCACTCAGCCGAGGCAGCGGCCCGTAGGTCACCAGCAACAGGTCGCACAGCGGCCTGTACAGAACGGTGTCGGTCCTGGCTGTGATGACTCGGGTCCGTCCGACCCGCTCCCCCGCGAGGATCTCCGACCCGATCAGCCGGTCCACCTCTCGAAGGACGGCTGTGTGCGAGGCCCCGAGCTCCCCGGCAAGGCCGGTGAGCGTCCAACTGCGATCCGGGTGCAACAGCACGAGTGCCAGGAGGTCCCCTTGCAACTGGGACCGGAAGAGCGGAAGTAGCGAGGGCGCGGACATCTTCATCAAGCGCACAATATCATGCGCGTAATGCAGATGTTCCTCGTAAAATGCGACTACCTCGCTGGTCAGGCAGCGATGGGTGAACGAGGCTTGATCGAGGTCACCAGCGTGCCCAGGCGCAGGCGCTCCGTCGCGCAGGCCGCCGCCGTCAGCGTCGGCACGGACCCGAACCACGGCTGGTCGCGGAACGACCGCCAGGAGAGGTGGTCGTAGGTGTACGCGGCGTGGAAGCCGAGGTCCTCGGCGCGCCGCCAGATCTTCTGGCCCTCGCTCCACCGGTGGATGGGGAGGATCACGGTACTCAGTCGCATGCCCCCGACCCTACGCGTGCGCACCGGCGGGTGGGCCGGCGGCGCCTCGCGGAGGAGCTCCGCGCGCCACCCCCTCCCACCTGGCCGCCTCCCACGCGGCCGTCCCCCCTCACCGGGGCGCGGTCGTCCACGGCGGACGCGCCGCGGTGCCCGGATCGGCCGCCGGGGCAGCGGCGGATGGGGCGGCGGCGGACGGGGCGGCGGCGGACCGGGGGCCGAGCAGCCGGCTCATCGTCTCGGCGGCGCGGACGGCGGCATCGCCGCAGCAGTTGTTGAACAGGACGTGGACCTCGCGGGTCTGCTCGGCCATCGCGCGGACGGCCGGTGTCCAGGACGAGAGCTCCTCGGACGTGTACCGGTGGCGGAACCGCTCCTCCTTCGAGCCCGTCCCCCAGGCGCGGTTGCGCCCGTGGAAGCGCACCACCGCGAGGCGGGCGGTGGTGACCGGCGTGACCGGCGGGATGGACGTGGGGAGCGACTGCGCCGTGTCCACGGCCACGGCGGTCAGGTCCAGGTCCGCCAGCAGGCCGACGGTGGACGCGCGGTGCTCCGGACGCCACCAGTCGGGATGCCGGAACTCCACCGCCACCGGCCAGCCCTCCGTCCGCTCCCGGCACCGGCGCAGCGTCGCCACCGCCGACGGGCCCGGAGCCAGCCACGGGGGGAACTGGAAGAGGACCGTCCCCAGGCGGTCCGCCCGGCGCAGCGGTTCGAGGGCGCCGCTGAAACGGCGCCACACCTCGTCGAGCAGTCCCTGGTCGGCCGCCGTTCGACCGTTCCGCCCGGCGGGGCCGGGCCGTAACTCGGCCGGCAGCGCGCCGGGTCGGGTCGGGTGCCCGGTCAGCAGGGAGAACGCCTTCACGTCGAACCGGAAGCCCGCCGGCGAACGCTCCACCCACAGGGTGCTGTTGCGCGTGCTGGGCAACCCGTAGTACGTGGCGTCCACTTCGACCACGGGGAACCTCGTGGTGTAGTACCGCAGTCTGGCCTCCGCGCCGCGGTGGCCCTCCGGGTACCAGCCGCTGGACAGCAGTTCGCGGTCCGTCCATGAACACGCGCCGACGAGAACGTCTCCCATGGGCGCCGTGTGCCCCGCCGCGGGCCGCCGACACCGGCCGGATGCCGGCGATCGGCCCGGCGCTGCGCACGCCGGGGGGCTGCTACGGGTGGGGGCGGGTGCGCTGCGCGGGGAGGGCGGCGGCCGGGGCCGGGGCGCGGCGGGCGAGGTCGGCGAGGGTGTGGAAGAGCACTTCGCCGAGCAGGACCGGTTCGCGGGAGGCGGCGGGTGGCGGCTCGTCCGGCTGGGAGGCGGCGGGGCGGCGGGTCTGGGGCGGCTCGTCTCGGAGCTGGCTTGTGGGCATGGCTCTTCCTGCCGACGGGGTGACCGCCAGCAGTCCTGCCCGTTCGGCCCGCGGCGACACTCCGTACGGGGGCGGATCGGCCGGAAACGGTGCGTGCTGGGCCGGAACCCGTCCGTACGGTCATGGCTGTCGGCCCCGGCCCGGCAGGTCACCGGCCCGGTCACGGGAGCGGTCACGCGGGCACCGACGAGGGCGGTGACGGGAGCGGTCACGCGGGCGCCGACGAGCGCCGTGACGGGGGCGGTGACCGGGCGGCGGCGATGGGCGAAGATGGACCGGTGACCGAACCCCGCACCGCTCCCCGTCTCGTCGCCACCGACCTGGACGGCACCCTGCTCTGCACCGGCGGCACCGTCAGCGAACGCACCGCCGCGGCCCTGGCGGCGGCCGAGGAGGCGGGGATCCAGGTGGTGTTCGTGACCGGGCGGCCGCCGCGCTGGATGCAGCAGCTGCGTCCGCACGTCGGCGGGCACGGGGTGGCGATCTGCTCGAACGGCGGGGCGGTCCTGGACGTCCGGCGCGGCGAGCTGGTGGAGTACTTCCCGATGTCGGCCGGGACGGCGCTGGCGGTCGTCGAGGCGCTGCGGACCGAACTGCCGGGTACCGCCTTCGCCTTCGAGCACGCGGACGGGTGGGCCCGCGAGCCCGGCTACGAGGTGCTGATGTGGGGCGACGACATGGTCTGCGCGATCGGCGCGGCCGAGGAACTGCTGGCCGAGGACGGCCCGGTGCGGGGCCTGTTCAAGCTGCTGGCCAAGCACCCCGACCTCGACCCGGACACCTTCCTCACCGAGGCCAGGAGGGTCGCCGGGCACCTGGCCGAGATCACCCGCTCCTCGCCGATCCCGCTGCTGGAGATCAGCGCGCCCGGCGTCACCAAGGCGAGCACGCTGGCCCGTTGGTGCGCCGAGCACGGGATCGACCGCAGTGAGGTGGTGGCCTTCGGCGACATGCCGAACGACCTGGAGATGCTGGCCTGGGCGGGCACCGCGTACGCCGTCGCCAACGCGCACCCGCAGGTGCTGGCGGCGGTGCCGCTGCACACCGTGAGCAACGAGCAGGACGGCGTCGCGGCCGTGCTGGAGCGGTTCCTGCCCGGCGTCTGCCTCTGACCGCCGTGTCCGAAGCGGCCGTTGACGCGTTCCCAACGTGCGCCGTCGGCCGGGAAGTCCTCCCTCGTCCAGCTTCCACCTAACGCGTGTTGCGCGGTTGCAGCCGGGCCGACCAGCGCACCGTCGTCCCCCTCCGGTGCGGTCCGCGCTCGTGCCAGGCCGCCCCGCCGAGCGCCTCGGCGCGCCGGGTCAGGTTGAGCAGACCGCTGCGTCGGCCGCCCTCCGGGATGCCGACCCCGTCGTCGGTCACGGTGAGCAGGACGCCCGGTCGTCCCGGCCGGTCCGGCGACTCCCGGTCACCGCCGACCGGCCGGCCGCCGTCGTCCAGGTGGACGGTCGCGTCGACCTCCACGCCGACCCGGGAGGCCCGCGCGTGCCGGGCCGTGTTGGAGAGCATCTCGCGCAGCGCGGCCAGGAGTTGGCGTCCGGTGCTCTCACCGACCAGGCTCTCCACGGGCCCCACGAAGCTCACCGAGGGCTTGAAGCCGAGCGCTGCGGCGGACTGGCTGGCCTCCCGCAGCACGCGGGTGCGCAGGGTGTCGGGGGCGTCCCCGTGGTTGTCGTGCTGGAGGGCGTAGATGGTGGTGCGGACCTCCTGGATGGTGGCGTCCAGTTCGTCCACCGCGTTGCCGATGCCGGCCCTCACCTCGGGGACGACGGCGCGGCGGGCGGCGCTCTCCAGCATCATCCCGGTGGCGAACAGCCGCTGGATCACCAGGTCGTGGAGGTCGCGGGCGATCCGGTCGCGGTCCTGGAAGACGGCGAGGCGCTGCTGGTCGCGCTGGCCCTCGGCGAGGCGCAGGGCGAGTGCGGCCTGCGAGGCGAAGGTCTCGGCGAGCTGCTTCTCGGAGTCGGTGAAGGGCAGGGCGCCGCGCGGTCGCCAGACGCAGAGGCCGCCGAGCACCCGCCCGGCGGCGACCATCGGGACGGCCATGGACGGGCCGAAGCTGCGGGCGAGCCGGATCACCACGGTCGGGTCGCTGGACATGTCGTCCAGGTAGACGCTCTCCCCCGCGAGCAGCCGGGCCGCGAAGCTGTCCTTGGGCAGCAGCTCGCCGCGGACGAACTCGGCAGCCTCGCCGGAGGCGTGGGCGACCCTCATCTGGCCGTCCTCCTCCTCGGTCGCGGCCCCGCCGGTCCGCGTGGGCAGCAGGATCATGCCGAGCGCGGCGTCCGCCAGCTCCCGCACCTGCTCGGCGGCGACGGTCAGCGCGCCCTCGGCCTGCTCGGTGGAGAGCAGCGCGGTGGTGACGGCGGCAGCCCCGGCGATCCAGCGCTCGCGGCGGCGCCCCTCCTCGTACAGCCGGGAGTTCTCGATCGCCACGCCGGCGGCCGCGGCGAGCGCGTGCACCACTTGTTCGTCCTCCGGGGTGAAGGCGCCGCCGCCGGTCTTCTCGGTCAGGTAGAGGTTGCCGAAGACCTCGTCGCGGACCCGGATCGGCACGCCCAGGAAGGTCCTCATCTGCGGGTGGTCCGGCGGGAAGCCGGAGGAGCGCGGGTCGGCGCCGAGGTCGGCCAGCCGCAGCGGCTCGGGGCGGTCGATGAGGGCGCCGAGGATGCCGCGCCCGTCGGGCAGGTCGCCGATCTCGGCGGCGGTGTCGTCGTCGATGCCGACGTGGATGAAGTCGGCCAGGCCGTTCCCGCCGGGGGCGATCACCCCGAGCGCCGCGTACCGGGCGTCGACGAGTTCGGCGGCGCCCAGGGCGATCCGGTGCAGGGTGGCGTGCAGGTCGAGCCCCGCGCCGATGGCGACGACCGCCTCCAGCAACCGCTGCATCCGGTCGGTGACCGCGGCGGCCGACTGCAGGCGCTCCGCGACCTCGCTGACCAGGGTGTCCAGCCCGAGCGAGGCGATCTCGGGCACCCGGTGGGGCGTCGGCTCGGGGGCGGCCTCAGGGGCGGCCTCGGGGAGGTCCGGCGTGGGGTCCATGGAGAAAGCCTAGTTTGTACGGTTTTCAGCCGAAGGAGGACGCAGCCGCCCGGGACGCGGCCGCCCCGGAACCCACCGGACCGGACGCGGCCGCCCCGGCTCCCGCCGTCTCCAGCAGGCCGTCCGCCTCCCGCTCCCGCCGCCACATCGCGTGCAGCCGCCCGTCCGGGTCGGCGACCAGCTCGGACCAGCGGCCGCGCTCGGCCACCCGGCCGCCGTCCAGCACCAGCACCTCGTCCACGCTGCCGTCGTCCAGCCCGGCGAGCCGGTGGGTGATCAGCACGGTGGTGCGGCCCTCGGTGGCGGCCAGCAGGTCGGCGGTGAGGGCGTCGGCGGTGGGCAGGTCGAGGTGTTCGGCGGGCTCGTCCAGGACCAGCACCGGGAAGTCCGCGAGCAGCGCCCGGGCGAGCGCGAGCCGCTGGCGCTGGCCGCCGGAGAGCCGGGCACCATGCTCGCCGACCATGGTGTCCAGGCCGTCCGGGAGGCCGTCCGTCCAGTCCAGCAGCCGGGCGGCGGCGAGCGCGGCGCGCAGTTCGGCGTCGTCGGCGCCGGGCCGGGCCAGCCGCAGGTTCTCGCGCAGCGAGCTGTCGAAGACGTGGGCGTCCTGGGCGCAGAGGCCGATCACCCGGCGGACGTCCTCGCCCGCCAGCGCGCGGCTGTCCACAGCCTGTGGACGGCCCGCGCCGAGGGTGACGGACCCGGCGCGGGGCTCCAGGAAGCGCAGCAGCGCCTGGGCGAGGGTGGTCTTGCCGGAGCCGGACGGGCCGACCACGGCGATCCGCCGCCCGGGGGTGAGGTCGAGGTCCACCCCGGCGAGGGCGTCCGCGGCCTGCCCGGGGTGGCGTACGGTCAGCCCGCGCACGGCCACGGGCAGCGGCTGCCGGGGCAGTTCCGCGGGGGACGGCGGTTCGGTGACCGGCGCGGGGGCGTGCAGCACCTCGTCCAGCCGGTCCTGCGCGGCGCGGCTGCGCTGGCGGGCCCGGACGGCGAGCGGCATCCCCGTGACGGCCTCGAAGGCGGCCAGCGGGGTGAGCACCACCAGCGCCAGGCAGACCGGCGCGAGCGCTCCGCCCCGCACTCCCTGGATGCCGACGGCCGCCGATCCCGCCACCGTCAGCCCGGTGAGCAGCGCGATCAGCCCGGTGCCGAGCGCGGTGGTGGCGGCCGAGCGGGCGGCCAGGCCGGTCAGCGCGGCGTCGGCGGTGCGGACGGCCGCCAGCCGGCCGGGGAGCGCGCCGGCCACCGTGAGCTCGGCGGTGCCGGTGAGGGCGTCCACCACGGCGGTGGCCAGGCGGCCGTGGGCCGGGGCCTGGCGCCGCTCGGCGCCGGCCGACCAGCGGGCGGCCAGCCCGGGCACCAGCACCCCGGCGAGCAGCAGCCCGAGGCCGAGCACCAGCCCGGCGGCGGGCAGGAAGGCGCCCATGACCAGCGTGGAGGCCAGCGCGACCACGCCGGCCACGGCGGCCGGCAGCCGCCAGCGCAGGTGGTGGTCCTGGATCGCGTCGACGTCGGCGACCAGCCGGGAGAGCAGGTCGCCGCGCCGGAAGGCGGGCAGTCCGGCGGGGGCGAGCACGGTCAGCCGGCGGTAGACGGCGGCCCGCAGGGTGCCGAGGGTGCGCAGCACGGCGTCGTGCGAGACCAGCCGCTCGGTGTAGCGGAAGAAGCTGCGGCCGATGCCGAAGGCGCGGACGGCGGTGACGGCCATCATCAGGTGGAGCACCGGGGGCATCTGGGAGGCCCGGGAGATGAGGTAGCCGGAGGTGGCCATCAGCGCGACGGCGCAGCCGAGGGCGAGCGAGCCGAGCAGCACGGCCAGCGCCAGCCGGGGGGCGGTGGGCTCCGGCTCCGGCGCGGGCTCCTCCGGCCCGGCGGGGGCAGGGGTCGGCCGGCCGCTGTGGGTCAGCGGGGTGACGGCCCGCGCGGGTGGTTCGGCGGCCGGGCCGGCCAGCCGGATCCGCTCCTCGGCGACGGCCAGCAGGGCCGACCGGTGGGCGACGACCAGCACGGTGCGCGCCGGGTCCTCGGCGAGCGTCCGGACGGCGGCCACCACGGCGGCCTCCGAGGCGCCGTCCAGGTGGGCGGTGGGTTCGTCCAGCAGCACCAGCGGCCGGTCGTCGGCGAGCAGCACCCGGGCGAGCGCGAGGCGCTGGCGCTGTCCGGCGGAGAGCCCGGCGCCGTCCTCGCCCAGTGCGGCGTCCAGGTCGGTGACGAAGTCGAGCGCGCGGGCGGCCCGCAGCGCCGCCCACAGCTGGTCGTCGTCCGCCTCCGGCCGGTAGAGCCGCAGGTTCTCGGCGACCGTCCCGGCGAACAGGTGGGGGTGCTGCGGCACCCAGGCGATCTGCCGGCGCCAGCTCTCCGGTTCGAGTTCGGCGAGGTCGTAGCGGTGCCCGTCGGCGGCGGTGATCCGTACGGTGCCGGCGTCGGGGGCGGTGAGGCCGAGCAGGACGGACAGCAGGGTGGACTTGCCGGCCCCGCTCGGGCCGGTGAGGGCGGTGCTGGACCCCGGACGCAGGGTCAGCGCGGCGCCGTCCAGGGCGGGCACGGCCCGTCCGGGGTGCCGTACGGTCAGGCCCTCCGCGGTGATCAGGGCGCCGGCGAGCGCGGGGGCGGGGCGGGTGCCGGCGGCGGGCAGCGGGGTCTCCAGCACCCGGAAGATCTCGTCGGCGGCGGTCAGCCCCTCGACGCTGGAGTGGTAGAGCGCGCCGACCTGCCGGATCGGGGCGTACACCTCGGGGGCGAGGACGAGGACCAGCAGGCCGGTCTCCAGGTCGAGCGAGCCGTCGACCAGCCGGAAGCCGATGGTGACCGCGACCAGCGCGACGGACAGGGTGGAGAGCAGCTCCAGCGCGAAGGAGGAGACGAAGGCGATCCGCAGGGTGCGCAGGGTGGCCCGGCGGTAGTCGGCGGTGATCCGGGCGATGGTGGCGGCCTGGGCGCGGGCCCGGTTGAACACCTTGAGGGTGGGCAGCCCGGCGACGACGTCGAGGAAGTGGTGGGAGAGCCGGGCCAGGGTGTCCCACTGCCGGTCCATCCGGGACTGGGTGGCCATCCCGATCAGCACCATGAACAGCGGGATCAGCGGCAGGGTGCCGGCGATGATCGCGGCGGAGGTGAGGTCGGCGCCGACGATCCGCAGCAGCACGATCACCGGGACGACCACGGCCAGTGCCAGCTGCGGGAGGTAGCGGGCGAAGTAGTCGTCCAGCGCGTCGACGCCGCGGGTGGCGAGGGTGGTGAGTTCGCCGGTGCGCCGGCCCGCCAGGTAGGACGGGCCGAGCGCGGTGGCGTGGTCGAGCAGCCGGCGCCGCAGGGTGGACTTCACCCGGGCCACCGACCGGTGCGCGGTGAGCTCGGTGAGCCAGCCGACCAGCCCGCGCCCGAGGGGGGTCAGGGCCAGCAGCACCAGGGGAGTGGTCAGTTCGCCGAGACCGGCGCCGCGTTGGAAGCCGCGGACGGTGATCTCGGCGATCAGGCTCGCCTGGGCGACCACCAGGACCGCGCCCGCCCCGCCGAGGAGCACGGATCCGGCGAGGAAGGCCCGGGTGGTGCGGGCCTGTCCGAGGAGTCGGGGGTCGACCGGCTTCATCGCGTCAGACCCGTTCGGCCGGAGCGCCGTGGGCGCCGTGGGCGCCGCGGGCGCCGCGGGCGTCCGAGGTGTCCGCGATGGCGGGAGCCGCGGGGGCAGTCGGGGCCGCCGGAGCCGCCGGAGCCGCGGCGGCAGCCGGCGCGTGGTGCCCGGGGATGTGCTGGACGCCGATCCGCTTGCGGAACACCCAGTACGTCCAGCCCTGGTAGAGCAGCACGAGCGGGGTGAACACGGCCGCGACGACGGTCATCAGCTTGAGCGTGTACGGCGAGGAGGCCGCGTTGCCGACGGTCAGGCTCCAACCGGGGTTCAGGGTCGACGGCATGACGTTCGGGAAGAGCACCAGGAAGAGCATCGCGACGGCGGCCACCACCGTCGCCCCGGAGAGCGCGAACGCCCAGCCCTCGCGCCCGCGCCGGTTGGCCGCCAGCGCGCCGAGCAGCGCCGCCACGGCGACCACCATCGCGACCAGGCTCCTGGTGTTGCCGCTGTGCGCCTGGGTCCAGGTCAGGAAGGCGAGGGCGAGCACGGCCGTCGCCAGGCCGGCCGCCAGGGCGGCTCTGCGGGCCCGCTCGCGGATCTCCCCGACCGTCTTGAGCGCCGCGAACACCGCGCCGTGGAAGGTGAACAGGGCGAGCGTGACCAGCCCGCCGAGCAGGGCGTACGGGTTGAGCAGGTCCCCGAGGCCGCCGACGTAGTCCTTGTGGGCGTCGATGGCCACGCCGCGCACGATGTTCGCGAACACCACGCCCCACAGGAAGGCGGGGACGAGGGAGGACCAGAAGATCGCCTCCTCCCAGTTGCGCTGCCAGCGGGCGCCGTCGCGCTTGGCCCGGTACTCGAAGGCCACGCCACGGACGATCAGGCAGACCAGGATGACCAGCAGCGGGACGTAGAAGCCGCTGAACAGGGTGGCGTACCAGTCCGGGAAGGCGGCGAAGGTGCCACCGGCCGCGGTGAGCAGCCACACCTCGTTGCCGTCCCAGACCGGGCCGATGGTGTTGATCAGTACCCGGCGCTCGGCGGTGTCGCGGGCGAGCGGCTTGGTGAGGACGCCGATGCCGAAGTCGAAGCCCTCCAGGAAGAAGTAGCCGATCCACAGGACCGCGATCAGCACGAACCAGACGTCGTGGAGTTGCATGTCAGCTCCTCAGTTCCACGTGGCGCGCGTCAGTACGCGAAGGCGAGCGGCTTGTCGGCGTCCTCGTCCGCGGACGGGCCGCGCAGGGACGGGTCCTCGGCGGGGGGCCGCTCGGTCACCACCGGGCCGGCCTTGGCGTACTTGACCAGCAGCCGCACCTCGATCACGGCGAGGATCGCGTACAGCACGGTGAAGGTGGCCAGCGCGCCGATCTGGGTGCCGATGCCGACGTTGGGGGAGACGGCGCTCGCCGTGGTCATCAGGCCGAACACCGCCCAGGGCTGCCGGCCCATCTCGGTGAAGATCCAGCCGAAGCTGTTGGCGATCAGCGGGAAGCCCATGGTCAGGATGCCGATGCGCCAGCTCCACTTGGTGAGCAGCGGCCCGAGTTCGCGCTTCGGGGTCAGCATCAGCCGCGGCACCTCGGTGTCACCGGTGCGGAACTCGGGGTGCAGGAGGAACTTCCTGCGGGTGGTCCACAGGCCGATGAGGCCGGCCGTGAAGGAGGTCATCCCGAAGCCGATCATGAACCGGAAGCCCCAGTAGGTCATGAAGACGTTGGGGATGTAGTCCTTGGGGTTGCCGCCGTGCGCGGCGGCCTCGGCGGCTGCGGTGTCGTTGATGCCGGGGACGGCGGAGCTGAAGTCGTTCTTGGCGAGGAAGGACAGGACGCCGGGGACCTCCAGCTCAACCGAGTTGTGGCCCTTGCCGACGTCGCCGACCGCGAAGATCGAGAACGGCGCGGGTGCCTGGGTGTCCCAGAGCGCCTCGGCGGCGGCCATCTTCATCGGCTGCTGCTCGAACATGACCTTGCCGAGGCTGTCGCCGCTGAGGGCGGTGCCGGCGCCGAAGACCACGGCGATGACCAGGCCGAGCCGCAGCGAGGTGCGCATCACGGCGGTCTTCCTGGGGTCGGCGGTCTCGGGCCTGCGCTTGGCCCGCCAGAGGTGGAAGGAGGCGATGCCGACCATGAAGGCGGCACCGGTGAGGAAGGCCGCGGTCAGGGTGTGGAACACGACGGTCAGGGTGGTGTTCTGGAACAGCACCTTGGTGATGTCGGTGAGCTGCGCCTTGCCGGTGGCCGGGTCGACCGCGTAGCCGACGGGGTGCTGCATCCAGCTGTTGGCCGCCAGGATGAAGTAGGAGGACAGCACGGTGCCCAGCGAGACCATCCACATGCAGGCGCAGTGGATCCGCTTCGGCAGCTTGTCCCAGCCGAAGATCCACAGGCCGATGAAGGTGGACTCGAAGAAGAAGGCGATCAGCGCCTCCATGGCGAGCGGGGCCCCGAAGACGTCACCGACGAAGCGGGAGTAGTCGGACCAGTTCATCCCGAACTGGAACTCCTGCACGATCCCGGTGACGACGCCCATCGCGATGTTGATGAGGAAGAGCTTTCCCCAGAACTTGGTCGCGTGGAAGTACTTCTCCTTGTTCGTGCGCACCCAGGCGGTCTCCAGCCCCGCCACGATGGCGGCGAGGCTGATGGTGAGCGGCACGAAGAGGAAGTGGTAGACGGTGGTGATGCCGAATTGCCATCGCGCGATGGTCTCGTGAGCGATTGCCAGGTCCACGTCGCCCTCTCTCCAGCCGGCCCGTTCGGGCGTTTCAGGACAAACTCCAACGACAGCCGCAGACCGCGACCCAACGGCACAAGCTTGTCCGCTTGTGAACGTGAACACGTTCACAAGCACCAGTATCCATCATCCTTACGGCGGAAGTGCAGGTGGGGTGGGGTTGACAGGGGTGTGCCATGCGTCACGGTTTGCGCTGCGGTCCGCACAGTCTGCGGATCCGGTGGGGGTCGCGGCAACGAACGACCGGGCGGACGGCGCGCCCGTCTTGGCCGAACCGGCGCTTGACAGCCACCCGCCCCGCTCGCCTCGGCGAACGGGGCGTGCTACGCGCCGCACGGACCCGGCGCGCTTCAGGGGCCCGGCGCGCTTCACGGACCCGGGGCGGGACCCGGCGGCGCGCCGCTACGGCCGGCCGAGCAGCTGGGCGCCCGCCGTGGAGTCGGCGCGGGCGGTGAAGAACTCGCTGAAGCCCCGCAGGAACTCCTCCTCGGTGATCCGCCCGTCCCCGTCGCCGTCCAGCTGCCGGAACCCGTACGACAGCTCGGCCGGGTGGACCCTCGGGCCGCCGAACACCGCGCGGTACTCGTCGAACTCCAGGAAGCCGCTGCCGTCGGTGTCGGCCGCGGCGAAGACCTCCCGCAGCGCGGGCAGCAACCCGCGCTCCAGGTAGTCCGCGTCCCGGTCGCAGCCGGCCAGGGTGGCCGCCGTGAACTCCTCCCGGCTGACCCTGCCGTCCCCGTCCGCGTCCATCGCCGCGCGCAGCTGCTCCCACCAGTCCTCGAAGGCCCGGTACACCCGCGCCTCGGCGTCCTCGCTCAACTCCAGCTGCCAGCAGACGTTGTGCGCCATCGCCTTCAGGTCGTGCACGGTGATGCAGCCGTCGCCGGTCTGGTCGAGCACCTCGCGGAAGAACCGGTCCACCCGCGACCCGCGCGCGTCCCCGGCCGGCCGGAACCGGCGCGGCGGGCGCCGCACCTCCTCCGCCGAGCGGTAGCGAAGCCCGTCCGGCAGCAGCGGGACGACGGCCCCGACCCCCCGGTGCAGCACGACGGACAGCAGCGCGGCCCGCCGGGAGGACACCAGGCCCAGCCGCTCCCGCACCACCGGCGGCAGGTCCGCCACCGTCAGCTCCCGGATCACCCGGGCCACCGCCGCCCGCACCACCCGCCACCCCGCGTCCCCGAGGAACCACAGCCGCCGGGGCCGCGGCGCCTCGCGCAGGATGTCGTTCAACAGGTAGCGGGCCGCCTCGGTGAACTCCAGCCGCTCGCGGGCGTACCGGGCGAAGTACCGGGGCAACTCCGCCGCGCTCCGCGGCAGTTCCTCCTCGGGCAGCTCGAAGGCCGCGATCACCTCCCGAAACTCCCGGTACGCCGCCTCCAGTTGCGTCGCGTCGTACGGATCGCCGCCCAGCCGCCGCATGGCGACCACGCACTCGAACAGCGTCAGCAGCACCCACACCCTGGTCGCCGCGTCCCGCGCGTCGTACGGCCGGCCGTCCGGCAGCGTGCCCCGGATCCGCTTGTGCGACCGGTTCAGCCGCGCCACCTCCCGCCGCAGCGCCTCCGCGTCCTGGTAGAACAGCCGCCGGCCGCTCCCCAGGGTGTGCTCGACCCGCCGCCACGGGTGCGCCCGGTAGGTGGAGTGCTCCGCCATGCCCGCCCCGACGACCGGGTCGGCGGCCTGGAGCACCAGCAGGCGCCAGGCGACGAGGGCGATCCGCCACTCGGACAGGTCGCGCTTGAACGACGCGCCGCGGTCAGCCACGGGGTCCTCCCGGGATCGTCCGCGCGCTGGTCTCCGCACGGAGCCCCTCGGGCACCTCCGCGACCGCCCAGGCCTGCCACGGCGCTTGGTCCAGACCCAGGCCGGCCGGCTCGGCAACGCCCGTACTCATGAGACACCTCTTTCCCGCCCGATGGGACCGGCCCGTGCGGGCTCGCACGGGCGACGGCTGCACGGTCGCATGCGATCGAGCGGCGGACGGGGTGAACGGTGGCGCTTCACTCGATCGAGGCGTCGGAAGGCCGGAGCACGAACCGCAGGACGGGCCGGGGTCCGGTGCGGTGGGGGTCGGAGTGCGGGGGGTTCGGGGTGCGGGGGGCCGGGGTGCGGTGGGGTCCGGGGTGCGGTCGGCGGAACCGAGGCTCAGGAAGCCCGGTCGCCGTTCGCGGGCAGCTCCACCCGGAAGGTGGCTCCGGCGCCCGGGGCGGTGTCCAGGGTGAGGGTGCCGCCGTGGGCGCGGGTGAGGGCGGTGGCGATGGCAAGGCCGAGTCCGCCGCCGCCTCCGTTGTCACGGCTGCGGGAGGCGTCGACCCGGTAGAAACGGTCGAAGACCCGCTGGGCCTGTTCCTCGGTGAGGCCGGGGCCGGCGTCGGCGACCTCCAGGAGGCAGGTGCCGTCGGCTCCGCCGCCGACGCCGATCCGCACCGGGGTGCCGGGCGGGGTGTGCTTGACGGCGTTGCCGACGAGGTTGGTGACCACCTGCCGCAGCCGCGCCTCGTCGCCGAGGACGGGCGCGGCGCCGGGTGCGCCGGTGCCCGACGGGCCGGTGAGGGCGACGGGCCGGCTGGGGTCGAGGGCGGTGAGGTCGTGCAGCGCGTCGGCGGCGAGGGTGCGCAGGTCCATCGGGGCGAGGTCGAGCGGGCGTTCCTCGTCGAGCCGGGCGAGCACCAGCAGGTCCTCCACCAGGGTGCCCATCCGCACCGCTTCGCTCTCGATCCGGGTCATGGTCCGCTTGACGTCGGCTTCGGTGGGCAGTGCGCCCATCCGGTACAGCTCGGCGAAGCCGCGGATGCCGGCCAGCGGGGTGCGCAGCTCGTGCGAGGCGTCGGCGACGAAGCGCCGCATCCGGGCCTCGGATTCGGCGCGGGCGGCGAAGGCCGCCTCGATCTGGGTGAGCATGCCGTTGAGCGCGATCGACAGCCGGCCGACCTCGGTGCGCCCGGAGAGTTCGGGCATGCGGTGCGACAGCTCGCCGGCGGCGATCCGGGCCGCGCCCGCCTCGATCCGGCGCAGGGGCCGCAGCCCGGCCCGGACGGCGAAGAAGCCGAGCGCGGCGATCAGCACGAAGACGGCGCCGCCGATCGCCAGGAAGGAGGTGCGCAGCTTGTCGGTGGTGGCGTCGATGTCCTCGCGGGAGACGGCCACCATGACGTAGGTCGGGGTGGTGGCCGGTGCGGCGTAGGCGTTGGGGCCGGGCGCCGCCGTGGGCGTGGGCGTGGTGGTGGCGCCCGTCGTGGGGGTCGATCCCGTCGTGGGGGTCGGGCCCGTCGTGGGTCCGGGGCCCGGGGTGGGGGCGACGGCGCGGGGCGTCTGGAGCGGCAGCACCAGCACCCGCCAGCTGTGGTTCCCGCGCTGGTCGGGCAGGTTGAAGGGGACGTCGGAGGCGGTCCGGCTGGGGTCGAGTCCGGCCAGCTGGGGCGCCGGGTCGCTGTCCGAGACGGGCTGGCGCATGACGGCCTGGACCTTGCCGTCCGAGGAGAGGTACTGCACCAGGTACTGGCTGGGCAGGCTGATCCGCCGCCCGGTGACGGCCGGCTTGGCGATGTCGGGCGTCGTGGGGCGGCCCGGGGGCTTGCGGGACAGCGGCAGCCCGTACCGCTGGAGCTGCTCGTCCAACTGCTCGACCAGCTGGGCCCGTACGGTGCCGAGCACGAAGGTGTCGCTGACCACGAGCCCGGTGGTGACCAGCGCGAGCGCCAGGACGAGCAGTCGGGCGCGCAGCGACAACCTGGAGGAGAACCGGGCGAGCACGAGCGAGTCCGGTCAGCCCTGCGGGGGGCGGCGCAGCGCGTAGCCGATGCCGCGCACGGTGTGGATCAGCTTGGGGCCGTGTGCCGGGCCGGAGTCGAGCTTGCGACGCAGGTAGGAGATGTAGGACTCGACGATGGACAGGTCGCCGCCGAAGTCGTACGCCCAGACGTGGTCGAGGATCTGGGCCTTGGAGACCACCCGGCCGACGTTGGCCATCAGGTAGTGCAGCAGCTTGAACTCGGTCGGGGAGAGTGCGACGGGCGTGCCGGCGCGGGTGACCTCGTGGGCGACCGGGTCGAGGCTGAGGTCGGCGACGACCAGCCGGCCGTCCTCGGCGGGGCCGCCGGCCCGGCGCAGGATCGCGCGGATGCGGGCGATCAGCTCCTCCAGGCTGAAGGGCTTGGTGACGTAGTCGTCCGCGCCCGCGGCCAGGCCCTGCACCTTGTCGCCGACGCCGTCCTTGGCGGTGAGGAAGAGCACCGGCAGGTGGTCGCCGGGGTGCCCGTGGGCCGGTCCGGCGATCTGGCCGCGGCTGGTGCGCTCGCGCAGCTTCTCGACCACGGTGAAGCCGTCGAGGTCGGGCAGCATGACGTCGAGGACCACCAGGTCGGGGCGCTCGGCGGTGATCAGCTCCAGCGCCTCGGTGCCGGTCGCGGCGGAGGCGACCCGGAAGCCGGAGAATCGCAGCGAGGCGGCGAGCAGCTCGCGGATGTTCGGCTCGTCGTCCACGACGAGGAGGAAGGCCTCGCCCTGGCCCCCGGTCACGGCGGGGCCGCCCGGTGTGGTGACAGTGCCTTGCACGGGGGTTCTGCCTCCCGGTCGGACGATGACGTTCAGCATGAGGCTAGCTCTCGGAGGCTACGCGGCATGGATGAATGTTGGATTAACACCTTATCGGTCGGTTTTTGGGCGACAAGCCCCACGGGGGCTGGCTCGGTGGTGTGCGTACGGGGCCGGAGCCCCAACGTCTTCATGACCTACTGGGGCTTCCGGTTCATGATCGGC